>NZ_VRUW01000039.1:0-43717 GCF_008039475.1 Methylobacterium sp. WL12
AGCTCAGGCCAAGGCCCCCTTCCAGCCGCAGGCCGAGACGCGCCAGCCGCCGCGCCCCGAGCCCCGCGCCGCCGAGACGGCGTGGTCGCCCCGGATCGTGCAGCAGCCGGTCGAGGCCCCGCGTTCGAACCCGGAGGCCGAGGACATCTCCGAGCTGATGGCCGAAAACCTGATGCTGAAGGCGAAGCTTCGGATCGAATCCGACCGCCACGGCGAGTTGCAGACCCTGCTCGCCCAGGAGATCCGCGAGCTGCGCAACCACGTGCAGATCGAGATGAACGCCCTTCACGAAATCCGGGCCGAGCGCGATCACTTCCGGGTCGAGCGCGACCAGATCCGCGACGAGCTCGATGCGATGCGCGAGGAGCGCGACCTCTGGCGCACCCGCACCGAGGCGCTGGCCCAGCCGTTGTTCCAGAAGCGCTGAGGCGCGTCGATCGCGGCGAGCCACGGTCGTCGGACACGACGAAGGGCCGCCCTCGCAGGCGGCCCCTTTTGAAAAGCCGAAGGGCCGCCCGTGAGGGCGGCCCTTCCATTGCCGAACCGCGGTCCGGCCGAAACTGTCCCGAGAGTGCCCGGGCGCCCTTAGAAGGAGGCGCCGGAGGCGACGGTCCAGGTCCGGTAAGCCGAAGACAGCGGCTGATGACAATGAGACACTGGATCACCTCCTTTCGTTCGTTGCTGGGATCCCCAAGGTAGGTGGCGGGACGGCCCCTGTGAAGCCCCCCGCCTGCGTTGTCTCGCCGCCCCCCGTGGCAGGCTCCTCGGCCGCCTTCGCGACGCCGATCGGGCGTCAGGGGGGGCCCGCGACGACGGCGGCGACGAGGTCGTTCAGGATCTGGGTCAGCTCCGCCTGCGCGGCGGGGGTGGACAGGTTGTGGTCGGTGCCTGCGACGATCGCGACCGGGGCGCCGAGCCGACGGGCGGCGCGCTCGGGCGTGCGCCCGACATGGCGGCGCAGGGCGGGCAGGCCCGGATCGCCCGCGGTGTAGACGAGGCGCAGATGCGCGCCCCGTTTCCGCATCGTCCCGATCCGTCGCAGGACGCTGCCGCCGGCGGGCCTCGGACGGAACAAGGCCTTCCAGCGGCGGTCGGCCAGGCGGAGGCCGCGGCGCAGGAGCACGCGGCCGATCGCCCGCACGCCGACCTGGCCCGTGAGCAGGCGACGCCACGTGCTGCCGTGACGGAGCAGGGCGGCATAGGTCGCGGCGCTTCCCACCGTCTGGCGCACCACGGCGTCGACGTCGTCCTCCGGGTGCCAGTCGAAGCAGTAGAGGTTGGCCAGGAGCGCCCCGGCGACGCGCGGGTCGCGCCAGGCCGCTTGGAACGCCGCGTAGGCGCCGCTGCAACTGCCGACGAGGACGACCCGTCCGGCGCCCCGCGCCTCCAGGTAATCGAGGGCGTGGCGGAAGTCGTGGAGGGTGTCGGGCGAGAACAGCGGCGAGGCGCCGCCCGGCCGGTCCGCGCTGTCGCCGATGCCGGCGAGGTCCACGCGCAGCGACGGCACGCCCTCGGCCGCGAGGGCGCGGGCCATCCGCGTCGCCTGCCGGCCCCAGCCGGAATGCGCGCTGAGGCCGGCGGCGACGAACAGGATCGTCGGCGCGCCGGTCGCCGAGCCGGCCGGACGGGCGCGGACGCCGAAAAGACCCGGCCCGAACCGGACCGCCTCCTCCAGCCAGCCGTCGCCGGCGAGCTTTGCCGGCGCCGCGACCGGGGGCGCCGCCGTCGGGCGGGGCAGGGCGCCGGCGGTCGCGAAGCCGACCACGTCGGCGAAGGCCGCCTCCGGCGTCTCGGAGAACAACGGGTTGCCGACGAGCTGGGCGAGGCCGGGCAGGGCACCCGAGGTCACATGGGCGCCGAGCGCGGCGTAGCGCTTGGCGAGGGCGTCGGTCTCCGCGCCGAGGATCAGGATTTCGGGCGCCGGGCGGACCTTCGCCGTGGCGAGGTCGATCCGCGCGAGGTCGGCCGCGAGGTCGGGGCCGATCGGGAAGCCGCCGAGCGACAGGTGTCCGGGCGGCTCGGTCGGCACGGTGCCGTCCGAGAGCTGGTTCACCGCGGGCGCCCGCAGCTTCATCTCGCGCAGGTAGCCGCGCCCGGTCCGGCACGGCGCCAGCAGCGCGAGCCGGTCGATCCCGCCCTCCTCGGCGACAAGCGCCGCCAGGGTTCCCCCGAGCCGCAGGCCGACGAGGACGACCTCCGTCGCACCGGCCTCCTCGCGCAGGACGCGCACCGCCCGGCGGATCGCCCCGAGCCAAGCCGCCAGCGTGCCGGCGCCGGCATCCGTGGAATCGCCCTCGCCCGGATAGTCGAAGCGCAGGGTCGCGCAGCCGGTGGCGGCGATCCGCCCGGCGAGGTCCCGCCACGGGCGGTGCGCCGAAAGCTGCTCGAATCCGGTCGCCCCGCACAGGATCACGCCGCGCAGGGCGGTGCCCGGGCTGAACCAGCCGAACAGGCCGTCGACGACGACCGGTTCCGCTTCGGCGGGCGACGGGTTTGGGAGCGGCGGCGCGTGCATCATCGAGGTCTTAGAACTTCACGATCTCGTTTGTGTTCACGGCGCGAACGATCCCGTGCGGATTCCCGCCGCCGACGAGGGCGATGCGGCGGGACGCGCCGGGGGCGAGGTGGAAGCCGTCGTCGGCGGGCCGGGCGCCCGCCTCGGTCTCGATGCGCACGCAGAGCGCGTGGCGGTCCGCCGAGACCCGGAGGACGGGACCGGCAGCACCCGGTTCGATCGCGGCGGCGAGGCCGACCGGGCGCGGCACGGGATCGCGGCCTTGCGGGAAGTGGAAGCTCTCGGCGAGGACGGCGTCGGCGTCCGCATCGACCAGGCTCGCATGGGCGAGGGCGTGCGCCATCGGGCCGAAGCGGTAGCTTCCGGTGGCGTCGAAGAAGCGCCCGAGCAGCGTCGCGCTCGACCAGGTGGCGGAGCCGCGCGGTGCGACCGCGACCGCACGCTCTGCCTTCGCCACGGCGCGCCCCTCGGCATCGCTGAAGACGAGGCGCAGGACGGCGGAAAGCGGCGCGGCCGTCTCGTTGTGGACGTGGAGATGGAGGCCGTTCAGGCCCTCGTCCGAGATCGTCACCTGGACGGGGCGGAAGGCGCGCTTGAGGGCGTACCACGCCGACTTCGGCCGGCCGGCCGCGTCGACGACGCCCCAGCCGATGCCGGGGGCGAGGTCGCGGAAGAACCACACCAGCCCGCCGGCGGTGGGCGAGCGCGCCCGGCGCCACTCGGCGAACACCGCCTCCATCACCTCGGCGCTGGCCGCGCGGGCGAGCGCGCAGTAGCGATCCGGGTCGTCGCGGCGCAGGGTCTCGGGATCGAGCCCGAACAGGTCTTGGATGTAGTGGTCGCGGACCTGCTCGAACTCCCAGTCGGCGCCGCGGTCGCGCGGGACCGTGGCGGCCCAGCCCGGGCTCGCGGGGTCGCAGAGATTCGCCTCCCGCAGGGTCGCGGCGTCGGGGACGTTGGCGAAGGCCAGGCATTCCGAGGCGAAGCCGACCTCGGCGCGGCGCGCATCCTCCAGCGGCCGGCGGTAGGCGCCGACGCCGTAATAGTGGGCGAGCCCGGCATCGGTCGAGAACGGCAGGTCCCCGCCCGACGGCGAGTTCGGCACCACAACGAGGTCCGGCCGCAGGCGGGCGACGCGGGCGGCGAGCACGTCGTCCGACAACCCGCCGGTCCAGGCGTCGCGGGGGAAGCCCAGCATCGCCGCCTGCTGCGCGACCTCGCTGCCGCCGCACAGGACGCAGAGCGCGGGCGAGGCCTGCGTCCGGTCGAGGAAGCCGTCGAGCTCGCCGAACAGCCGGTCCCGGAAGGCCGGGTCGTCGATCGGATAGTCGAAGTTGGCGAGCATCAGGTCCTGGAACACCAGGATGCCGCGTTCGTCGCACAGGTCGTAGAAGGCGTCCGCCTCGTAGAGGGTGATGCCGGACACCCGCAGCATGTTCATGCCGGCCTCCTGCGCCAGCGCCAGCAGCGGGCGGCAAGCCTCGGCGGAAAGGCCGACGAGGTCGGCCGGCGTCCAGCACGCGCCGCGGCAGAACACCGGCACGCCGTTGACCGTCAGGCTCAAGCCCTCGGCGAACGGACGGGCGAGCGCGATCGTGCGAAAGCCGACGCGGCCGAGCGCCAGCACGTGGCCGTCGATCTCGGCCTCGACCGGATGGAGCCGGGGCTCGCCGTGCGTGTGCGGCCACCACGGGGCGACATCCGGGATCAGGACCTCGCCGGCGAAGCAGCCCGCGGAGCCGGCCTCGATCACCGCCGCGGCGCCGGCGCAGCGGAGCGTCAGCCGGGAGCCTCGAACGTCGGCCAGGGCGAGGCGGAGCCGCAGCCGGCCGGTCCCGCCGTCGAGCTCGGCGCGCAGGTCGGCCGACAGCACGCGCGGGACGCCGGCGCCGAGCGCGGTCCGGGTGACGGGGCGGTAGGGGCCGACGGCGTCGACCGCCGGGCACCAGCCGGGCATGAAGCCGAGGAGGCTGGTGCGGACGTGGCGCAGCGATCCGGGCGTCGCCAGCCGCGGTCGCCAGCGCCCGCGGCGGTTGGGCCGGGCGAGCGCGACCTGGAGGGCGCGAAAGCACAGGGCCAGCTCGACCGTGCCGGCGCCGTCCACCTCGACGGCGTAGGCAAGGAACATCGAGCGCGTCTCCAGGCGGAGCGTGCCGTCGACCCAGATCTCGGCGAGCGTCGCTAGCCCCTCGAAGCGCAGGGATTCGCGGCCGTCGAGCGACAGCGTCGTGCGGTACCAGACGTCCGACCCGTGGAGCGGCGTCGGCGCGGCCTCGGACCAAAGGCCGGCCGCGCGGAGCGCCGCCGCCGCGGTGCCGGGAACCTCGGCCGGGATCCAGCCCGAAAGACTCGCCGCGTCGCCGGGACCGGCGCAGGCGCCGGGCGCCGTGACGACGAGCTGCCACGGGCCGTCGACCCGGCGGGGCGGGACGCCGTCGACGGCGTGGAGGCGGGCCACGGCGCCGTGCCCTCAGCGCAGGGCGCGGTCGAGGGCGGCGAAGACGGCGTCGTAGCTCGCGGCCGGGCGTTCGAGGGCGGCCGCGAGCGGCGCGGCGTTGCGGCGGCCGAAGGCGCGGGCGAGCTGGAACTGGAACGCCTTGGTCTCCTGCGCCAGGCGCGTCGCCGCCTCAGCGGTCGCGCCGAGTTCGGCGAGGCCCGAGGCGTCGAGCCAAGCGAGGTGGCTGCCGAGAAGCTCGAAGTTCGCCCCGAGCTGGCGCGTGGTGTTGAAGGCGTAGCTGTGGAACACCGACAGGGGCTGGCGCACCAGATCCTCTCCGGTCCCCGCCAGCGCGTCGCGGAAGGCGCGCACGGGGTTCGTCTTCGGCGCGCGCGCGCGGTGCGCGCCCAGCATCGTGCGGGCGGCCGTCCGCAGGGCGCCGGGTGGCAGGGGCGGGGCCACCACCTTCACGAACTCGGCGTAGGGCGGCAGCAGGGTGGGGCCGAAGATCCCGTCGTAGTCGGCGCCGGAGAGCTGGAAGCGGCCGGCATTGTGAAGGTAGTCGAGGGTGCGACGCCGCGCATCGAGCGCGAGGATCGCGATCGTCGTCTTGGCGTGGTCGCGGCCGTAGGTGGTGCCGGCGGTGTCGGGCAGGTGGATCGCGTCGACCTCGACGAGCACCGGGCAGCCGCGGGTGGCCTGGATTGCGGCGTGGCGCTCGAGCTCGCCGTAGACGGCGAGTTCCTCGAGGCGCAGGCCGTACAGCGCCTCGATGTCGGCCATGGACGGCTTGAAGAAGGTGAACTGGTCGCCCTCGAAGTCCTGCCGCAGGGTGAAGCCGAGCATCGCCTCCGGCTCGAGCCCGCGCCCGTGCAGCAGCTCGATCCAGAGGTCGACGTAGCAGTTGGTCTCCGGCCACGTCCGGTCCTGGGCGTGGAGCGGATGCGAGGCGGGCGCCGGGGCGGCATCGTGGACGAGGGCGAGGGCGGCCGACACCGATCCTAGCCCCAGAGCTGCTTGCGCACGTCCGCCGGCCAGGCGGCGAGGTCGAGGCCGTGGTGGCGCAGCAGCGCCAGCGTGATCCGCTCCAGGCCGAACCCGACGCAAGCCGTGTGGGCGACCGCGCCGTCGGCCTGGCCGATCTCCCAGGTGCTGCCGAAATGGTCCTGGTGGTAGTTGAAGCTCAGGCAGGCGGTGGGCTGCTCCGTGCTGTTGACCGGCACGTTGAGCTCGAACTTCAGCCCCTGCATGCGCTGGTTGTTGGCCAGCATCCGCCCGGCGCGCCCGAAGAAGGGGTCGTTGGCCGGGTCGACCGCCAGCGGCAGGCCGAGGTCGCGCATCATCGCGGTGCCGCGCTCCAGCCAGACCTCGCGGAAGGCCAGCACCTGCTCGGGCGAGCCCATGCGGACGTATTCGCGCATGCGGAACATCTGCATCCGGGTCGGCTCGACCGAGGGCTCGTGGCGGAAGCAGTAGGATTGCAGGTCGAACAGCAGGCCTTCGGCGGGGAGGGGACCGCGGGCGGCGGCCACCGGATAGAGCGGGTAGCAGGCGGCCGGCGTCAGCACGATGTCGGTGCAGGCCTGGTCCTCGGTCCAGTCCTTTCCGGCCTCGACGCAGGCGAGGAGACGCGCATGGGCGGCCTCGTCGCCGCAGAAGCTGTGCACGGTGCCGGCCAGGTTGGGGAAGCCCTTGAGGTAGCCGCTGCGCTCGAAGGCCGGGCGGCTCATCCCCGGCGGGAAGCGCATCCGCTCGGCCCCGTCGGCCGCGCCGAGGCGGGAGACGAGGGCGTCCAGCGCCTCGACCACGCTCTCGAAGTCGCCGCCGCGGCCATAGAGGCCGTCGATCCCGGTGCGTACCAGGTGGCCCCGGTCGAACAGGCGGTCGAGGAAGGAACGCGGTTCCGCTTCGTCCCCGGCGGACGGCAGCGCCTCGAACGGCGTGGAGGTGGGATCGGCCAAGCTGTCCATCACGCGCCCAGGAATGTGCCGCCGCCCTTCTGCACCAGCAGAAGGTTGGCCGTGTTGCTGTGGATACGGTCGTTGCTGATCATCAGCGGCGCCGAGAGCACGTCGCGCAGCGCCCGGCCGAGGCTGAACGGGGTGCCGTTCTTGTAGCCGGCGATGCCGACGATCCCGAGCGCCACCTGCACGATGGACACCGCCACGGTCGAGGCGGTGGTCTTGACGTTGTTCAGGGCGATCGCGAAGCCGATCGAACCGAGCGCCGCAGGCGACCCTTGCGCCTCTTCGTAGTGGCGCAGGCCGCCCTGGATCGTCCCCTTCATCGCCTGCAGCGAACTCGTCGCCTCGGCCAGGCGCAGGGCGCCGGGGGGCACCGTGCCCGGCCGGCGGCGGGCCTCGGCCTGCACGAAGGTCCGCGCCCGGTCGAGCGCATGGCTCGCGATCCCGAACCAGACGCTGCTCCACAGGAGGTGCGAGGCGGCCAGCATCGACTGGGCCGCGATCTCGGCGAAGGGCTTGGGCAGGATCTGGGCGACCGGCACGTCGCGCGCGGCGAGCACGAAGCCGTCGCTGCAGGTGCCGCGCATGCCGAGCGTGTCCCAGCGGCTGGTGCGCTCCAGGGTGAACTGGTCGGACGTCAACGCGACGAGGACCTGGTCGGAGGAGGCGGCCTCGGGATGGCGCCGGCCGGTGGCGAGGATCACGTCGGCGTGGGCGCCGTAGGAGATCACGGTGGCGTCCTTGCGGAAGGCGAACACGTCGCCCTCGGCCTCGACGGCGCAGAGGCTGTTGCGCAGGTCGCCGCCGATGCCGCCCTCGGTGGTCGCCGAGGCGACGAGCAGCTGCCGCTCCGCCACCCGCTGCATCAGCGCGCGGTGCCAGGGGCTCTCGGCCCCGTGGGTGACCAGGCTCGCGACCTTGATCTGGTGCATCGCGAACACCATCCCGGTGGCGGCGCAGGCCTGCCCCAGGCTGAAGCACACTTCCGCCATCCGGCTCATGTCGGCGCCCTCGCCGCCGAAGGCCTCGGGAATCTGGATGCCGAGCAGCCGCTCCGCGCGCAGGGCCGCCACCGCCTCGGCGGGGAACCGCCCGTCGCGGTCGACCGCGTCGGCATGGAGCGCCGCCACCTGCGCCACCCGGCGCATGCGCTCGGCGAAGGTCGGCGCGGGAAGGCGCGATTCGGCGAGAATCGGCTCGGGAGGAATCGTTTCGCCCGGGGCGGGGTCGGCGGCGATGCGTTCGGCGAGCGCGCTCATCTGGGCGAGCGCGTTCATGCGTCCACCGGCTCGACGATCGTCGTGACGGTGCTGCGGATCGCCCGGATCGTCGCGAACGAGGTGCGGTTCAGCAGATGATCGGGGAACTCGATGTTGAAGCGCTCCTCGAGCGCCAGCATCAGCTGCACGGATCCGAAGGAGCACAGCCCCTTGTCGAACAGATCGTCGTCGTCCGAGAGCCGGTCCACTTGGCCGGAGAGGGACTCGATCCCGCCGAGGGTCTCGCGGATGTCTTGAGAGGAAATCATCATACGCAACACCATCTGAACCGAATCCAAGATGCCGGCCTAGACTATGATCGTCAATTCTTACTCGACAATAAAGTTAACTTAATTATTAGTAAATGCCTGAGTTCTCGCATCTAACTCGCTGAAATCAGGTATTCGCCGCCATACGCCACGAGGGCCAAACGCGGTGAGGCCATGACGCGACGTGCAAGATCACGATCCGAAGCATGCCGCAGAGTGAACGAACGACATTGCGCACAATCGGAATGCGAAGTGCGGTCCGGATCTGTGTTTCGACGCGTTCCGCGACGGGATGGGCGAAACAGATTGCTACATCCGTCAGCAAGCTGGCTAAAGGCCAGTCGATTCGTTGCCGTCATGCAACAGCGGCGTCGCACGAGGTCTTGGCGGACGATTCGACATTGCTCGGAGGAACCGGTTCGCACACAGTGATCGGGCACTGGGGGCATCGCAAAAGCGGGCCCGATGAGCCCGCACCCAAAAAGCGGGCCGCACAAGAAACGTACGTCGCGATCGGCCCCGGCCGCGCGACCGTACGATCCTCGGGTCTCGAAGCTTTTGGAGATATCTATGTCGCTCTTGAAGAGCACCCTGCTCGCTTCGGCCGCCGGCTTCGCCGCCGTCGCCGGCGCCCAGGCTGCCGATCTGCCGGTCAAGAAGGCCGCCCCGATCGAATACGTCCGCGTCTGCACCGCCTACGGCGCCGGCTTCTTCTACATCCCCGGCACCGACACCTGCATCCGTCTCTCGGGCCGCGCCCGCCTCGAGGCCGGCTACCAGGCCAGCTACTCCCGCGCCGCCGGCAACGGCGACTTGACCGGCTACCAGGGCCGCATGCGCATCAACGTCGATGCCCGCACCCAGACCGCCTACGGCACGCTCCGCGCCTTCATCCGCCTCGATGCCGGCAGCCGCTCCGGCTACTCGGGCGTCGGCACCTCCGGGACCCAGCAGCGCCAGGGCACGGCCTTCGCCGCCACTGGCGTCGACGGCTTCGGCCGCCTGCAGCAGTACTCGAACGTCGACAAGGCCTTCGTGCAGTTCGCCGGCTTCACCGCCGGTCGCGCCGCGTCGTTCTTCGACTTCTACGCCCACGACTTCGAGTTCGCCGGTGCCACCGCCGGCTCCGACATGGCCTCGACCAACCTCGCCGCCTACACCGCGACGCTCGGCAACGGCTTCTCGGCAACGATCTCGATGGAAGACCCGGCCTATCGCCGCACGCCGATCTTCTCGCCGTCGATCAACATTGCCGGCGTGGCAACCAACTCGGCGCTCGCCAACTCGGGCCTGCTGCTCGGCAGCTCGCCGGTTCCGGTGTTCATCGGCTACACCGGTGCGGTCCCGACCCGCTACAGCACCATCGATGCGATCGAGCGCAGCCGGATGCCCGACTTCGTCGGCGCTGTCCGATACGACGCAGCGTGGGGCTCTGCCCAGCTCTCGGCCGCCGTGCACGAGCTGAACGTCGGCAACGTCGCTGCTGGCGCCGGCACCGGTGCCGGCACGAACGTCAGCATCGCCCACACCAACAACGCCTACGGCTACGCCGTGCAGGGCGGCGTGAAGGTCAACCTGCCGTTCATCGCCCCCGGCGACACCCTCTACCTGCAGGGCGCCTACGGCAACGGTGCGCAGCTCTACACCGGCTACTCCTCGTACACCGGCTCGTTCACGCAGAGCACGACCACCATCCAGGGCCAGAAGTTCGCGCAGTTCTTCTCCGACGCGACGATCAACCCCTTCACCGGTCAGCTCTCGACCTCCGACAGCTTCACCGCCGTCGCCTCGCTTCTGCACTACTGGTCGCCTGAGTGGCGTTCGGCCTTCTTCGGCTCCTACGGCGAGCAGTCGTTCTCGGCAGGCGCCCGCGCCGGCCAGGGCAACGCCTACACGCTCTACAACAACCTTAACGGCACCAACTTCGGTGGCAACTCCGTCGGCACCCCGGGCACCCGTTTCTACAACCTCAGCCAGGCGCTCCGCGACACCTACCAGTTCGTCGCCGGCGCGAGCCTGATCTGGTCGCCGGTCAAGGACCTCGATATCGGTGTGGAAGGCTTCTACACCCAGATCGGCGTCAAGAACGGCCGCGTGATCGACCAGGACAAGGATCCGACCGCCTACTCGACCGCCCGTGTCGCCGCGATCAACGCCGGCGGGTTCGTGCGCACCACCAGCAGCGACGACGTCTTCCAGGTCCGCGCCCGCGTCCAGCGCGACTTCTAAGTCAGGCAGAGACGTCGCGCGGTCCCCGAGGGAACCGCGCGACGCGGGGCTTCGAGAGACCCACGGCACGATCGAGGCCCGGCTGCCGCAGCCGGGCCTTTTTCGTGCCGGGCCGTGCGCGTCGTCGCAGGTTTGAGACAGTCGCGGCGGTCTCTCCACCGGCACGCGCGGGAGGCATTGACCTTCGAAGCCGCTTCGGGATGAGATCAAAGCGTCGCCGGCAACGTCCGGCCCGCCCGAGTCGGACCGAACGCGGTCTCATCCGTCCGCGATCCGATCTCGATGTGCCGCACGCCCGGCAGGTCGCCGCCGGCGGCAGGACTGGACCGGCCCGCCAAGAGGCCGGATCTTCGGAGGAAACCCCGTGACGCGCCCCACCTCACCGCCGCTCGCGGATCGACCTGTCTCGGCCTCGGAGCCGTCGCGCCGGTTCTGGCCTCTCGGCTGGTGGCGGCTGGTCGACACCCAGATCGGCATCATTCCGCTGCCGATCTATGTGATCGTCGCGGTGCTCCTGGCGATCCTGACCGCCGAGGGCGAGATCCGCCCCGACGGCCCGACGATGATCGCCGTGCTGGTGCTCGGCGGCTTCACCTGCGCCGAGATCGGCAAGCGGCTGCCGATCCTGCGCAACATCGGCGCGGGGGCGATCTTCGCGACCTTCGTGCCGTCGGCGCTTGTCTATTACAAGTTGATCCCGCCGCAGGTCGAGAAGGCGATCGTCGACTTCACGAAGTTCACCAACTTCCTCTACATCTACATCGCGGCGATCATCGTCGGCTCCATCCTCGGGATGGACCGGGACGTCCTGATCAAGGGGTTCCTGAAGATCTTCGTGCCGCTGGCGGTGGGTTCGGTTGTCGCGGCCGCGGTCGGGACGCTGGTCGGGACGATGCTGGGCCTGGGCGCCCACCACACCTTCTTCTACATCGTCGTGCCGATCATGGCCGGCGGCGTCGGCGAGGGCGCGATCCCGCTCTCGATCGGCTACGCCCAGATCCTCGGCCAGCCGCAGGGCGACGTGTTCGCCCAGGTGCTGCCGCCGGTGATGCTCGGCAGCCTCACGGCGATCATCCTCTCGGGCACCCTGAACTTCGTCGGCAAGCGCTATCCCGGCCTGACCGGCGAGGGAAAGCTTCAGCCCGACCACGACGGGACGCTCCCCGGCGACGCGGTCGCGAAGGAGGAGGCCAATTCCGGCCAGGTCGACGTCTCGACCATCGCCGCCGCCGGGCTCACCGCGATCACCCTCTATCTCCTCGGCGTGATGGCCCACCACCTCACCGGCCTGCCGGCGCCCGTGGCGATGCTGTTCCTGGCGGTGCTGGCCAAGCTCTCGAGCGCGGTCTCGCCCCATCTCCAGGCCGGCGGCTTCGTGGTCTACAAGTTCGTGCAGACCGGCATGACCTATCCGCTGCTCTTCGCCATCGGCGTCGCGCTCACCCCGTGGGACAAGCTGATGGCGGCCTTCACCGTCACCAACCTGATCACCATCGTCGCCACCGTGACCACGCTGATGGGCACCGGCTTCGTCGTCGGGCGCCTGCTCGGGATGTACCCGATCGAGACCGCGATCGTGAACGCCTGCCATTCGGGGCAGGGCGGCACCGGCGACGTGGCGATCCTCACGGCCTCCAACCGGATGGCGCTGATGCCGTTCGCCCAGATCGCCACGCGGATCGGCGGCGCGCTCACGGTGACCGGCACCCTGATCACCCTGAAATGGCTGACCGGCATCGCGGGCTGACCTGGCCCATGAGCGCGGGAACCGGTGCGCTAAATACAACCCAGGGTTAATATCACCTTCACCCTCTGCCGCCACTCTGGTTCGGGACCGCCGCCGGCGGCCCGAATCGGAACGCTCCCTGATGCTCGCGACAGCCCGAGACCTCATCCGGCCGAACCGCTCCGGCACGATCCGCCCGCGCGACGCCGAAGCCCGCCACGCGTCCGGGCTCGTCGGCCGCGATGCGCTCGTCTGGCGGATCCGGGTCCTGGTGACCGAAGCGCGGCAGCCGGTGTGCCTGTCCGGCCCGTCGGGCAGCGGCAGCACCGCGATCGCCGCCGCCGTCGCCGACGCGCTGGCGCGCCGGACCCGCGTGCTCGGCCTGCGCTGCACGCCCGAGACCACCTTCGCGCGTCTCACCGAGATCCTGGCCGAAGGCCTTGACGCCAGGGATGTTTCCGGCCCCGTCGCCATCGTTCTCACCGATATCGGGGCGGTCGCCGAGCCCAACTTCCTGCGGGCGCTCGCGCATCTCGCGGCCGGGATGCCGCAGCTCGGCTGGCTGGTCGCGGGCGCGCCCAAAAGCGTCGCCGGGGCGCAGGCGGTCCCGATCCCGTTGCTCTCCGAATCGGAGACCGCCGCCGCCTTGGAGGCGGTCGTCGCCCGGCGCGCGGCCGCGATCTCGAAGATCGGCCGCAGCGCGGCGGCGACGCTGTGTCGAGGCCTGCCGGGCCTCGCCGACCGCCTCGTGGCGGAGGCCTGGGCGGCCGCCGGCACGGCGGGCGACGACGCCATCGGCCTGCCGCACCTGCGCGCGGCCGCCCGCGCCCTGGTCGGACCCGAGGTCGCCCTGGACGCGCCGCCCCTGCTCCGCGCCGCCGCCCGCACGCCGACCGGTCCCGACGGCAGCTTCCCGCGCGCCGCCCTGGCGATCGCGCTCGAACGCGCCGGCGAGGCGACGGACCATGGCTTCGCGCCGGACCGCGACCCCGCCCTGATCGCGAGCGGCCGCGGGCGCCTGCGCTTCGCCGACGACGCGGCCGCCGCCCGCCTCCTGCTGTCGGAGTTCGGCTGGACGTTCCATCGCGGATGACCGAGGGGGCCGGCCCCCTCGGCCTCTTGGGGGCCCGGGATGGTGGGTCCCTCAGTGCGACTTCACCAATCCGCGCACGGGCTCCGCCGCCGCTTCGCGGGCCGGGAAGGCGCGGCGCATCGCGTCCACGAAGGCGGTGGCCGGGCCGTCCCAGTCGTGGCGGGCGACGTGGGCGCGGGCGCGGGCCGCGTCGAAAGGCAGGCGCCCCTCCACCGCCGCCTGCATCAGGGCGGCGAGGCGCTCGATGCGGTCCGGCGCGTCGAGGTCGAAGTAGCTCGCCGCGTCGCCGCCCGATTCGGGGATGGCGGTGACGTTCGAGGCGATCACCGGCGTGCCGAGCGCCAGGCTCTCCAGAACCGGGATGCCCCAGCCCTCGCCGGCGCTCGGGAACACCAGGGCGGCGGCGTTGGCGTAGAGGTCGCCGAGGCCGCGGTCGTCGATTCCGGCCACGTGCACCACGTCCGCCATGGACGAGAGCCGCGCCAGCGTCTCCGGGTTCTCCCCGTCGGGCTTGCCCACCACCACGAGGCGGGCGGCGCCGGGGCTGAGCCGCGCGAAGGCGTCCAGCGTCAGCGCGAGGTTCTTCCGCGGCTCCAGCCGCCCGACCATCATCAGGTAGGGGCGCCCGTCGCGGATCGGCGACCGGGTGATCGCCCCGGTGCGGGGCGGACTCGTCCCGCAGCGGACCTCGACGATGCGGTCCGGATCGATCCGGTAGGTCCGGGCGATCGAATCGCGGCTGTAGCGCGAGATCGTCACGACGAGGCGGGCGCGCTTGGCACTGATCCGCGTCAGCAGGCGGGTGCGCCAGCGCATGCCGAAGGCGAAGAACGCCGGATGGGTCTCGAACAGGATGTCGTGGACGACGACGACCTGGCGCGCGCCCGGCACCAGCGGCGGCGCGATGTAGGTGGTCAGCAGGGCGTCGATCCGGTCGCGGTGCACGAGCCAGGGCCAGACCGCCAGCAACCGCAGGGCGCGGGGCACACGCGGCAGCCGGACGTGCTCGACGTTTGCGCCCGCAATCATCGTCGCGGCGCGCGCGGGGTCGTCGGAATAGATCACGTAGGTGGCGTCCGGGTGGCGCGCGACCGCGCGGCCGACCACGTTGACGAGCCAGGTGCGGCTGCCCTGCATCTTGCCGACGAGGACGTGGGCGTCGATTCCGATCCGGGTCATGTCACGGGCTCCGATAGGCGCCGAAGGTTGGGGCCTCGTTGGGGGCGTAGGGGCGGCCGATCAGGTCGCGCGTCGCACCGAGCGGGATGCCGGGACGCGAAAGCGCACGCGTCAGCGCGAAGCCGTTCGCGAAGGGCTTCGTGGGGTCGGCGAAGGCCGGCGCCTCGGTGAGGTCCGTCGCGGGCGCTCCCAGCGGCAGCGACGCGCCGTCGTCGGTGCGTGCGGCGCCGTAGGCGTAGAGCCAGCCGCCGGGCGCGTGCCGCAGCAGGTTGGGGCCGATGGCGTTGCCGCGGCCGGTGCTCGTCGCCTCGACGACGATGGAGGCGACGCCGCCCCGCGTCGCCACCACGATGTTGTTGAGCACCCGGTTGTCGACCGTGCGGCCGACCTGCTTCGTGTAGTCGCTGGCCAGCACGATCTCGCCCTTGTAGGCGTGCCGCCCGCCGGAATCGGCCATGTTGCCGACGACGGTGTTGTTGGACACGAGGGTCCGGCCGGCGTCGAACAGGTTGATGCCGGCGCCGTCGTTGCCGGTCGTCACGTTGAAGGCGACGAGGTTGTCGTCGCACCACTGATCGACCTGGATGCCGTTGCCGTCCTGGCCCGTGGTCTCCCGCTGCCCGGTGACGACGTTGTAGCGGATGGTGTTGCGGTCGCCCGCGTCCTGCCCCGCATCCTTGGCGTAGACGTGGATGCCCGAGGTGCCCGACATCGAGACGCCGTTGTCGTGGACCCGGTTGCCCTCGACGACGTAGCCCGACCCGTTGATCTCCATCCCGTGGATGCCGCTGCCGGAGACCGTGTTGCTCGCGATGATCGTCGGGTCGTCGGGGGGCGCGTTGATCACGTCCACGGCGATGCCGTGGGTCTTGTTGCCGGTGAGCCGGTTGCCGAGGATGCGGTGCCCCGCCCCGGAGCCGTCGCCGATCCAGATGCCCAGCCCCGAGGCGTCCACCGCCGAATCCCGGACGGTGACGTGGTGGCTGCCCCGGCGCAGGATGAAGCCGGAATTCACCGCCCCCCGCACCGTCAGCCCGGACACGGTGACGTAGGCCGCGTCCTCGAACACCACCGAGTTCGACAGCACCGGCTCGGTGCCGGGCACAGCAGCCACCGTCACCGGCGCCTCGGCGGTGCCGCGGGCGCTGACGACGACCACGCCGTCGAAGCGGCCGCCCTTGACCAGCACCGCGCTGCCGGCCGCCAGGCTCGCGAAGGGCACGGCGGACAGTGCCGCCACCGTCCGGTAGCCGGGCATCGTCGCGCCCGCCGGGTCGACGAGGATGCGCTGCAGGCTGGGGGGCTCCGCCGGCTGGCAGGCGGTGGAGGCCGCCAGCATAGGCAGGAGCGCGACGATCGCCGTCGCCCGGAGGCGGATGCTCATGCGGCCTCCGCGAAAGCGCGGGCGATGGCGAGCCGCTTGCGGCGCTGGAACAGCCGCCGCCACACCGTCCGCCCGGCGGCCGGGCTGAGGCGGGTGAGCGAGCGCGCCGCCGCGCGCCAGCCGGGCAGGGCGACCTCCGGCATCACGAGGTCGGCCAGCGCGTGGCGGCGCGCGCGACCGAAGGGTTCTGGGCCGACGAGCCCGAGGCGGGCGAGGTCCAGGGCGAGGTCGGGGCGCTTGCGGTACCACAGCACCAGGGCCGCCCCCTCGCGCTCGGCGATCGCCAAGTAGGCCGCCTCGTCGAGGAAGTGGTGGTGGTAGGCCAGCGCCTGCGGCTCGTAGAACAGGCGCATCCCGCGCCGCGCCAGCCGCTCGCCGAGCTCGATGTCCTCGTGCCAGGTCAACTGCTGATCGAAGCCGCCGGCCTCGCGCAGAAAGCCGGCATCGACGCTGACGTTGCAGGTCAGGAACGCGTCCCAGCCGAGCTCGACCTTGCCGGCGAGCGCGTCGTAGGAGGCGTCGTGGTGGAGCGCCGCGAACGGCGAGAACGGCAGCGCCGGGTCGATCGTCATCCGCCCGAGGATCGCCGTCTCGCGCCCCCCCCGCCGGGCGTGGGCCGCCAGGTGCGCCGCGACGAGGTTCGGGCCGGGGATTGTGTCGTCGTTGACGACGAGCAGGCGCGTGCCGCGGGCGGCCTCAATCGACCGGTTGCGGGCGGCGTTCGCCCCCGCGTTCTCCTGGCGCAGGTGCACCACCGGCCGCCGAGCGGTCGCGACCGCCCGGCTGATCACCGCGCCGGTGCCGTCGAGGGAGCCGTCGTCGCAGACCACGATCTCGAAGGCGGCTTCCGTCTCCTGGCGATCGAAGGCGGCGAGGGTCAGCCGCAAGGTCTCGGCGCGGCCGTAGGTCGGGATGATCACCGACAGGATCGGGGTGTCGGCGGGCGTGTCCGGCGTCATGACGAGGCTTCCGGGCTGGAGAGTTGCGGGCTGGAGAGTTGCGGGCTGGAGAGTTGCCGGCTGGAGAATTGCGGGCTGGAGAATTGCGGGCTGGTGAGGGAGGGGCCGGCGAGGGGATCGCGCGGGCGCAGCCAAAGGCCGCCGGCGAGCGCGAGCAGCGCGCCGGCCGGCAGGGCGACGGGGGCGAGGGCGGCCGGGCTCGCGAGGACGCAGGTCGCCATGGCGAGGGTCGGCACCAGGATCGCCGGCCAGTCGCGGGGCAGGAGCGGTGCCCCGACGGACCGGCGGAACGCGAACACAACCACCGCGAGCATCGCGAACTCGGCGGCGAGCGCCGCGAGCGCGGCGCCCGTCGCGCCGGCCCGCGGCACCAGCACGAGGCAGAGGACGGCGTTCACCGCGCAGCCGGCGGCGCTGAACGGCACCGCGAAGCCGGTGCGGCCGAGCGCGACCAGGGCCGAGAACAGGATCGTCGCGGCGATCATCGCCGCCGCCATCAGCGCGGCGATGCGCAGGACCGGCACGCTGGCCGCGTAGTCCGGCCCGAACAGCAGGCGGACCAGCGGGTCGGCCAGCACCCAGGCCGCGATCACGCCGGGGCCGGCGACGGACAGGACGAGGCGCAGCGCAAGGCGGGTCTGCGCCGGCAGGGTGCCGGCGCCGACGGCGCGCCCGAACACCGGCAGCAGCGGCGCGGCCAAGGTGATCGCGACGGCGACCCCGAGCTCGAAGAAGCGGTAGCCGGCGGTGAACAGCCCGACCTCGGCCGCCCCCGCGAAGGCGGCGAGCGCGAGCAGGCCGATGCGAGCGTTGAGCGTGCCGAGCGCGTTCGAGACGCCGACGCCGGCCGCCCCGCGGATCGTGGCGAGGCCGTCCGTAAGAGCGGCGACGCGCAGCGGCACGAGCCGTCCGGCGAGCACCAGGGCGATGGCGCCGTAGGCCGTCCCGGCCGCCACCGCGACCAGGGGCAACACCGCCTCCGGCGCGTCGAGGGAGAGCGCCAGCGCGGTCCCGACGACCAGCACGGCGGCGTTGGCGAGGGAGGGATAGGCCGACCAGCCGGGCCGGCCGCAGACCTGGAACAGCGCGTCGAGGAAGCGGGCGGCCACGAGCGGCATGGCGAGCGCCGCCAGCGTCAGCGCGGGCCGCGTCGGCGCCGGCAGCAGCGGCAGGGCGCAGAGCAGCGCGAGGCCCGTTCCCGCCCCGAGGATCAGCCGGGCGGAGAGCATCGCGGCGAGGGCGGCGGCCCGCGCGTCGGGCTCGCAGGCGCCGATGCGGGCGGCGAAGGTCAGCGTCGTGCCGAAGTCGGCGGCCATCAGGGCGATCGCCAGGGCGGCGAGCGCGATGCCGTAATGGCCGAGCACCACCGGCCCGGCGACCTTCGCGACCATCACGAAGGCCGCGAAGCCCGCCAGCAGGTAGATCCCGCGGCCGGCCGCCTGCCCGACGAGGTTGATGCCGTAGCGCATCCCCCTCCGGTCTTGGCCCGTGTCGGTTCGATTCACCACCATACGCATCTTTCGGTGATTTTCGCCGGAAGAATGCTACCTACGATTGTAGGATCGCACGGCCCGGACGGGCATACCGCGAACACGCCCTATGGTTGCGTCTATAAGTATTATACAACCGTAAAGAGAGTGGCATGCCCAAGTCAGCCGACGTGCTCGCAGCCCGTGACCTCGCCGGAACCGATCCAGGCGGCGTCGCCGCGATCTCCTGGGCGGAGACGCGCGCGGCGCTCCGCGCCGACCGGGCGCATTGGGCGCGCCGCATGCCCGGGCCGGTGCGCCTGCGCCGCGGCTACCAGGCGATCTGGCTCTATCGGATGTCGCGCTACGCCCACGAGAACGGCTGGCGGATGGCGGCGTGGCTGCTCTGGATCGTCAACGGCTGGCTGACGGGCTCGGACATCCCGCCCTCGACCCGGATCGCCGGCGGGATGTTCCTGCCCCATCCCTACGGCACGATCATCGCGGGCGCCGTCGGGCGCGACGCCGCCTTCGGCTTCCAGGCCTCAATCGGCGGCCTCTACAAGACGCCGGACCGCGACGTCGGCGGCGGCCCCGGCCTGCCCCGCCTCGGCGACGACGTCGTCCTCGAGCCGGCCTCGATCGTGCTCGGCGCGGTGCTGATCGGCGACCGCGCCCGTGTCGGGCCGCGCTGCCTCGTGCTCAAGGACATCGAACCCGACACCGACCTGGCGCCGACCGACTGGCGTGCGCTGCCGGGACGGGGCGTCGCGTCGTGAGCGACGCCCGGCCCCTGCCCGAACCGGACCTCGACCACGCCCGCCCGGCGGTGATGCGGCGGATGCTGGCCGCCGACCTCGCGCGGATCGTGCGCCAGATCAGCGGCGACAGGCCGATGTCGCGCGCGCGCGCGGCGATGATGGTGCTGCTGCCGGCAATGCAATGCGCCGCGTTCCACCGGGTCGCCCACCTGCTGCACCTGCGCGGATGGCGGCGGAGCGCTGCCGCCGTCGCCGGGCTGTCGACGCGCCTCACGGGCGCCTCCTTTCACCCGGGATCGCGGATCGGCCCCGGCTTGTTCGTGCCCCACCCGGCCCGGATCGGCTTCTGTGGCACGGCGGGGCGCGACCTCGTGATCCTGCCGGCGGTGGTGGTCGCGCCCGCGCGCCCGGTGCTGGCCGCCGACCCGTTCCCCGCGGACGCGCCGCGCCTCGGCGACGGCGTCGTGGTCGGCGCCCATTCGCTCGTCCTCGGGGCGGTGACGGTCGGCGACGGGGCGATGGTCGGCGTCGGGGTCGCCACCCTGCGGGACATCCCGACCGGGACCGTATCGGTCCAGCGCCTGCGCCAGACCAGCGTCCCGACCCGCGAGCCGGATCCTGTGCTCGCCGAAGACATCACGATCGCGCAAGCCTCCGGGCCCGCCCGGGACAGGAGCGCCGCATGAGACGCCCCCGTAACCTCTATCACCGGGCCGGGGGCCATCCCGTGGCCTCAGCCCGCGACCTCGACGCGGGCCGCGGACCGGCGGCGGGCGCGGGTTTCGGGGAGCTGCGCCCGCAACACCCGCTCGTAGGCGTCGACGATGCCGTCCCAGGCAAAGGCCTCGGCGTGACGTGCCCGCGCGCCGGACGACATCGCCGCGAGCTGCCCGGCCGGGGCGCGGGCGAGCCGCACGATGCCATGGCGCAACTCGGTCTCGTCGCCGAAAAAGGCGGCGTCGGGTCCGGCCACCCAGCGGTTGAAGACGTTGTCGTGGGCGAGCACCGGCGAACCGGCGCCGAGCGCCTCGACCAGCGAGGGGTTGGTGCCGCCGACCGTGTGACCGTGGATGTGGAAGCGGGCGTGCCGGCGCAAAGCCGCGACGCGGTCCGCCTCGTAGATCGCGCCGGCGAAGATCACGTCCGGCCCGGCGGCCGCGCGCACCGCCCGGTGGTAGGCGTCCGCCTCCGAGAGTTTGCCGAGCACCACCAGGGGCAGGCCAGGGCTCACCTCGCTCCAGGCGCGGACCACCTGCAGCACGAGGTTCTCGGGCACGATGCGGGCGATGGCCAAGCCGTAACGCTGCGGCTCCACCCCGAGGGCGGCCAGCGATGTTGCCGGCGCGTCGGCCACGGGGTCGGCCCCGTAGGCGATGGTGGTGATGCGCCGCGTCGCGTTCACGCGGGCGAGGTGCCGGGCGATCTCGGGATGGTCGGCGACGAGGTGCGTCGAGAACAGGCTGCCGCAATGCTCGTTCAGCCAGAACCAGACCTTGGCGGGCCTCGACCAGCGGTCGCGGCGCCACTCGATCCCGTCCATGTTCATCACGCTGCGCTTTCCGGTGAGCCGGTAGAGCAGGGAGAACGCGGCGGTGTTGTAGCCGAGCACCAGCGGCAGGGCGGGGCGGAACGCCGCCCGCAGGGTGCATTTCCAGTCGAACAGGATCGTGGCGAGCGGGCCGTCGCCCGACGCCTGGACCGGGATCAGATCGACGCCGCGCCAGGTCGAGGGCGCGGTCGGCCGGTCGACCTGGCAGTAGACCTCGACCCGCCAGCCGCGGGCGACCAGCTCCAGCGCGAGCCGTTCGGCCAGGGTCTCGAAGCCGCCATGCGCCGCGGGGACGCCCCGCGTGCCGAGGATCGCCACCGCCGGGCGCGCTGCGCCGGCGTGCCGCCCGCCATCGGACGCCCGCACGCGGCGCGTCCCCACCACCCCATCGCTTGAGGAGGACGATTCATGGGCCACGACACCCTTCTGCGCCAGGACGCGATGCCCCATCGAGAGCCGGTCACCGTCGAGGAGCGGCTTTTTCGCGAGATGGGAGCCGGGGGCTATTCCCGGCAGGACCACCGGATGGAGTACATCGTCCGCGTCAACACGCTGCTGCGCCCCGACATGCGGGTGATGGAGTTCGGCGCCGGGCGCGGCAAGTGGAGCCATGACCCGGTTCCACTGCGCCGCCAGCTCGGGGACTTCCGCGGGCGCTGCGCCCACGTCACCGCCTGCGACGTCGACGAGGCGGTGCTCGGAAACGAGACGGCGGACGCCGTCAAGCTCGTCGGCCACGACGGGCTGCTGCCCTTCCCCGATGCCAGCTTCGACCTGATCTCGGCCTTCTCGGTGCTGGAGCACATCGAGACGCCCGAGCGGACGGCGCAGGAGCTCGGCCGCATCCTCGCCCCCGGCGGCTGGCTCTGCGCCTGGACGCCCAACCGCTGGGGCTATGTCGGGGTCGGAGCCCGGCTGGTCCCGAAGCGGCTGCACGCCCGGGTGCTGCGCCTGGTCGAGCCACGCCGCGTCGAGATCGACTCGTTCGTGCCGCTCTACACGATGAACACGGAGGCGGCGCGGAAGCGGCTTTTCCCAACTGACCGGTTCGAGCACTTCACCTACGCGTTCGACGGGCAACCGTTCTATCATGGCGAGAACATCGTCCTGGGCAAGTTTTGGGAGTTGCTGTTCCGGCTCACGCCGGGTCCGTTCAAGGGCTATCACATGGTCTTCATCCGAAAGCGCTGAGCGGTTACAGCGCCTTCGTGGTTTCTATATTTGCGAGGTGGTCCGCGAACCGCTTCATGTCGCGGCTCCTGCCCAACAGGTCCGGCCGGCGCCGCAGCCGGCCGAGCAGGCCGTAGACGGCCGCGCGCGCGGTGAACCCGAGCCAGAGCGGCACCGCGAAGAAGGCCGGCGAGGACAGCCGGCGCCCCCCGTTGCGCAGCCGATAGACGCCGGCGAGCCCGTCGAGCCAGCGGGGGGAGCGGGTGCTCCCCGAGCCGCCCTGGAGGTGGACCACGCTGCGGTCCGGCAGGTACTCGACCCGCCATCCGGCGTCGCGCACCCGGCAGCCCCAGTCGACGTCCTCGCCGTAGAGGAACAGCGGGCTCGACAGGCCGCCGATCGCCTCCACCGCCTCGCGCCGCAACATCAGGAAGGCGCCGCAGAGCCAGTCGACGGAGACCGGCCCCGGCGCTCGCGCCTGGCCGCCCGACAGGTAGACCCCGCGCAGGCCGAACCGCCCCGACAGACCGGCCGCGTGTACCGCGACGGTGAGCGGGCGCGGCTCGAACCCGGCGTCGCCGACCTGATGGCGCCCGTCCTCGAAGACGAGGCGCAGGCCGACGGCGCCGACCTGGGGGTGGGCGTCGAGGTGGGCGAGCGCCACCGCGACCGCATCCGGGTCGCGCAGGTACGCGTCCGGGTTGAGCAGCAGGATCGCGTCGCCGCGGGCCGCGGCGTAGGCGATGGCGTTGGCGCCGGCGAACCCGTGGTTCGTCGTCTCCGCGATCACGCGGATGTCGGGCCAGGCGGCAGCGATCCGCTCGGCCGTGCCGTCGCCGGACGCGTTGTCGACGACGATCACCTCGTAGGGACGGTCGATCCGGCTCGCCGCGAGCAGGGCGAGGCAGGTGTCGACGTCGGCGCCGGACTTGTAGGTGACGACGAGGACGCTGAGGGCGGGGGTCATCGCAAGCTCGCGCTTCTTCGTTGGGATCTGGCGCGGGACGCCACGCCGCGACTCCCTCTCCCAGCGGGAGAGGGCTGGGGTGAGGGGCGTGCGTCATCCGGAAAGGTCACGCCCCTCATCCTGTCCTGCTCCCCCTGGGAGAAGGGACCCGCGCTCGGTGCGGTGAGGGCGGCGATGCGGCCGGCGCGCTGCGCCGCCGCCACCGCCGCGATCATCCCGAGCGCGGTGTAGAGCAGCTCGGCGATGCCGAGGTTCAGGCGGAAGCCGGGGTCGACGAGGCCGTGGAGGAGGTGGGCGAGGAGCCCGATCGCCGAGGCGCCGGCGATCGCGGCGAGGGGGTCGCCGACCGGCGCGCGCCGCACCGCGGAAAAGCCGCGCCACAGGCCGATCCCGAAGACCAGGGCGAAGGCGGCGTATCCGACGATCCCGACCTCGGTGAGGACGAGGATGTGGAGGTTGTGGACGACGTGGTTCGAGCGGTCGAACAGGCCGGCAAGCCGCGACAGGCCGGTGTGGTCCAGCGTCGCGAACATGTTGCCGAAATTGTTCAATCCGACCCCGAGGATCGGGAACTGCGAAAACAGCGCGAGCGCCGCCGCGTTCAGGGGGCCGCGCTGCGCCGCCGAGCCGCCGTCGTCGGCGAACAGCCGCTCCCAGATCATCGGACCGACGACGATCGCTGCGACGACGCCCACGGCGAGGAGGAGACCCGCCACGACCAGGCTCGCCCGCGAGAGCAGCCGGTCGCGGTAGACCAGCAGCACGACGAGCGACGCCGAGAGCGGGTAGGTGAGCCACGAGGCCCGCGACAGGGTCAGCACCACGCCACTGAGCGCCGAGAGCGCGCCCATCGCCCCGACGAGGCGCAGCCAGGCCGGGCCGTGGGAGAGCGCCAGAGCCAGCGCGAGCGGCCACACCACCTCGTAATAGTAGCCGAGGATGTTCGGGTGGACCTTGAAGCCGGCGGCGCGGCGCTGGGCCTGGAAGTTGATGTTCTCCTCGACGATCTGCTCCTCGCCGAGCACTCCGAGGCCGAGTTCCGAGCCGGTGACGTACTGCACCGCCGCCGCCGCGGTCTGGACCAAGCATAGGACGCAGATCGCCAGCGCCAGGGTGCGGACGTCTTGCGGGCCGAGGTTGGCGATCGCGACCGAGACGACGAGCAGGGTGAGGAAACGCCACTCGTCGAACCACAGGTAGGTCGGGTCGCCCGCGTTCACGAGGGAGAGCACGCCGGCCGCCATGAAGGCGAGTTGCGTCAGCACCAGGGGCGGATCGAGCGACACGCGCTGCGGGCCGGCCTCGCCGATCCCGACGAGCCGGAAGGCGATCAGCGTCAGCGCCACGAGGAAGGCGACGCTGACGGTCAGCCCGGCGCCGCCGCCGATGCTCGGCAGGTACTGTCCGACCGCCTCGAAGTGCTGGAAGACGCTGACGTCGAGCTTGACCGTGAGCCCGACCGCGAAGGCGACGAGCAGGAACGGCGTCAACCGGACGCGCTGCCCCAGGATCAGGGCGGCGAGGCCGCCGAGCGGCGCGACCAGCCCGACGACGGCGAACTTCGGCGGCGCGTTCGCCAGCGACACGGCCATTGCTGCGGCGCCGGCGCCGATCGCCAGCGGCGGAAGGGTGCGGAGCGCGAGCCTCATCCGAGCCGCCGGTAGAGCCAGTCGGGGATCGGCCGCCGGGTCCGGTTGAGGACGACGCCGAGGGCGGTGCCGCCCGCGGCGTCGAGGTCGCGCATCGCCTGCTCGGCCACGACCCGCCGGGTCCGTTCGGCCCCGACGACCACGACGAAGCCGTCGACGAGGGGGCCGAGCGCCGCGGTGTCGCCGATCTGCCCGATCGGCGCGCAATCGAGGATCGCGAGGTGGTAGCGCTGGTCGACGAGCCCGAGGAAGGCCTCGACGCGGGCGTCGTCGAGGCCGGCCTCGCGGATCGCGGCGGCGGTGCCGGCGGGGACGACGTGGAAGCCGTCGGCCACCGGGTGGACGCCGTCCAGGGGCGCCGCCGCGCCGACGACGATGTCGGCGAATCCCGGCTTGCCCGCAAGGCCGTAGGCGGCGGCGAGCGCGGGCTTGGCCCAGTTCGCCTCGATCAGCACCACGTCGAGGTCGCGTCGGGCATAGAGCCCAGCGAGCTGGCGGCTGAGCGAGGTGACGCCGTCGCCGGCCTGAACCGCGGTGACGCCGATGCGCCGGAGCGGCGGCCCCTCGCGCCGGTTGAGCTGCACCAGGGCCGGCTCGAGCACTGCGCGGTCGGGCACCGCCGGATCGTAAGTGGCGGCGATCATGCGGTGGCTCCACGGAGGCCGGGGGCGCGGGAGCGCCGCGGCGCGGCGCGGCCCTCGTCGCGCAAGGGGAGGGCGGCGAGCACCGGCACCCCCAGCGAGCGCGCCACGTCCGACGCGCTGCGGTAGGTCTGGGCCAGGATCTCGGCCAGCGCGACGTAGGCCAGAGCCGCGACGAGCCCGAGGCCGGCAGCGAGCCCGAGGATCAGCAGGCGGTTCGGCCCACTCGGCAGCCGCGGCGGCACCGCCCGGGCGACGAGCGCGGACGAGGTGACGGACTGCGAATCCAGGCCGGTCCCGGTCGTCAGCTCGTCGATGCGACGCTGGGTCTGGGCGATCTCGTCGCCGAGCAGGCTCTTCTGCTGGCCGAGCCGGCCGAAGGCGAGGGAGGCGTCGCTCTGGCCGATCGCCGCCTGGCGCCGCGACGCCTCGATGTTGGAGATCGCCGCGATCTTCTCCGCGAGCACCGCGAGCCGGGTGGTGTCGGCGCTGATCAGCGCGCGGTATTTCTGCCGGGCGAGCTCGGTGAGGTCGCGGTCGAGGCTCGCGAATTCGGGCGCCGCCGGGCGGAACCGCGTGGCGAGTTCCGAGCGCCGGGTGCGCAGCTCGGCGAAGCGCTGGTCGAAGGCGGCCACCGTCGGGTCGGCGTCCGCCGGGGTCGGCTGCCAGCGGTCGGGGCCGGATTCCTTGGTGCGCCTGAGGCGGGTCTCGACGCCCTCGCGCTCGATCTGCGCCGCGGACTTCTGGCGGGCGAGGTCGGCCAGCGTGCCGAGGTCGTTCTGCTGCTCGATCGCGAAGCTCGCGGTGTTGGCGCCCTTGAGGTATTTGCCGAGCTGCCGGTCGATCGCGGCGAGCTCGGCGCGGGCGCGCTCCAGCTTGCCCGCGTAGAACGAGGCCGGCGTCTCGTCGGCGTAGACCTCGACGTGGCGGCGCTTGTAGGCGTCGAGCAGGCGGTTGAGGGCGTCCGCCGCGAAGGTCGGGTCGGTCCAGGTGAAGCCGGTGACGATCACGTCCGTCTCCTTGACGAACACGACCTTGAAGGAGGCGAGGTAGGCCTCGTAGAGCTTCTCGTCCGGGCTGAGGTGGCGCAGCAGGCCGACCGCCTCGAAGGGGATCCGAAGGGTGTCGACGACCCAGGTCTTGACCGCCTTGGCGGCGCGCACGAGCTGGCGCCCCTGGTAGACGAGCCAGGCGCCCCATTCCTCGGGGGACGGACCGAGGTCGCCCAGCGGCATGATGCGCTTCAGCGCCTCGAACTCGCCGCGCACGATGCTCGGGTCGCGCAGGATCTCGATCTCGTTGTTCACGTTCTGCGCGCGCTCGGAGAACATGTAGTTCTGGTTGGCGCCGCCATTGATCGGGGCGGCCGACTTCTCGCGCCCGAGGCGGATGATGAGCTTGGCGTCCGCGGTGTACTCGGTCGGGGTCAGCAGGAGGTAGATCCCGGCCCCGACCAGGGCCGCGGCCAGGATCAGCAGCGCCGGGCGGGCGTGGCGGAACAGGGCGCCGAGCCCGTCGCGCAGATCGAAGCCATGCCGCTCGAAGCCATGCCGCTCGAAGCCCCGCGGGTCGAGGGCTGTCTCGGTGCCGCTCATAGGGCTGCCCTCGCCGTGGTGCTGGTGGAGGTCGAGGCGGACGGGCCGGTGATGTAGTTCACGCCGAAGCCGGTGCCGTTGAAGAGCAGGATCTGGCGGACCACGAGGTCGACCGCGCGCGCGGTCTTGGCGAGCACCGAGGGCGGCACGTAGACCGTGGCGTTCGGCGGCACGACGATCGAGTCGGCCAGGCCCGGCACGCTGATGTCGACGACCTGCACGGTTCCTTGCGCGCCCGCGTCGAAGCGGATGATCCGCACCGCCTCGCCGGCCGCGGTCGGCAGGACGCCGCCGGCGGTGCCGAGGACCTGGGCCAGCGTCCGCGGCCCCGACAGGGTGACCGGGCCGGGCACCCGGACCTCGCCGAACACCATGGTGTTGGCCGGAACCAGCGAGGCCAGCCGCACGCTCGGGCTGACCG
This sequence comes from Methylobacterium sp. WL12, assembly GCF_008039475.1. Classification (NCBI taxonomy): domain Bacteria; kingdom Pseudomonadati; phylum Pseudomonadota; class Alphaproteobacteria; order Hyphomicrobiales; family Methylobacteriaceae; genus Methylobacterium; species Methylobacterium sp. WL12. The sequence goes on from NZ_VRUW01000039.1 coordinate 27,237, forward strand.
AGGCGAGGTGGTGCCGGTAGGCGGCGGACAGCGCCGCCGAGACCTCGTTGACGGTGCGGCCGGCCGCCTGGACCGGGGGCACCATCGGCAGGTTGATCTTGCCGTCCGGCTCGATCGCCATCAGCTTGACGCGGCCGATGTCGGACCGCTGGGTCAGGTCGCGGAAGTCGTCGATGGGCGTGCGGAACTTGCGCAGCAGGATCGTGACGACCGGGTTGATCAGGACGTCGTCGTAGGTCTCGCGGATCAGGGTGGCGGCGCGCTCGGGCGACAGGCCGGCGACCATGATGCCGTTCTTGCCCGGCAGCGAGATCCGCCCGTCCGGCCGGACCACAACCGTTCGGTTGTATTCAGGGTGCGTCCGGAAATCGACGTCGAACTCGTCGTTCGGGTTGAGCCGATAGGTCGGCTGGACCACGCTGGAATCGATCAGCAGCGAGACCTCGAGGTTGTCGCCGACGTTGAGGCGGTAGTTCATCAGCCCGAGGCGCATGGTGCGTCCGACCTCCTCCTGCGCCGCGGCGACGACCGCCGGCGGCGCCTCGGGGATGGAGCCCGTCCGCGCGACGTCGCCGAGCGCAGAGGGCGCGGCCTGCCGCGCGCGGGTCGCCATGCACCCGGACAGGGCGGCCGCGCAGGCGAGCGACACCGCGAGGCGGGCCGCCCGCCGGCCGCGCCGGCCGGCATTGCGATCGACAGGAGAAGCACACACCATCATAGGCCTTCAGCCGCACCATGCTCGGCCACGTTCCGTTCGATAACAACCTGTGAACGTATCGTGGCACCCGGTACAATCTGAGAACCTGGTTAACGAACTTTGAAACCCCTGGGTCCTATCCCACCATAAGTTGCATTGATCCGGAGGCGTGGCAGAATGCGCAGACGCTCCGGCCGGCAGGCGTCGCCTCGGAATGCGGTGGGTCCGACGCGCCCCGCGACGGCGGGGCGGTCATCCGCCGGACCTCATGGATTCCTGGTCTCGAGACGCGGTCTCAGAGCACCGGCACGCCGCGGAACTTCGCGTGCTCGGCCGGCTCCACGTGGATCACCACCACGGCGCCGGGGATCGTGGTCTCCAGCGCGTCCTCGAGCCGGTCGCAGATCTCGTGCGCCTCGCGCACGCTCATCTCGCCGGGCACGACGAGGTGGAAGTCGATGAAGGTCGCCTGACCGGCGTAGCGGGTGCGGACGTCGTGCGCCTCCAGCGCGCCCTCGCCGTGGAGCGAGATCAGCGAGCGGATCTGCCCGACCATGTCGCCGGGCGCGGCCCGGTCCATCAGGCCGTCGACGGATTCGCGGACCATCTTCCAGCCGGACCAGAGAATGTTCAGGGCGACGAGCCCCGCGACCACCGGATCGAGCACCGGGATGCCGGTCACCAGCACCAGGACCACGCCGACGAGCACGCCGCCCGAGGTGAACACGTCGGCGAGCACGTGGCGGCCGTCTGCGACCAGGGCCGGCGAGCGCCAGGCCTTGCCCCAGCGCAGCAGCGCCCACGCCCACACCGCGTTGATCGCCGTGGCGACGGCGTTGATGGCGAGGCCGATGGCGGGGGCGTCGACGGGCCTGGGCGCCAGGATGCCATAATACGCCTCGCGCAGGATCAGCAGAGACGCGACGATGATCAGCGATCCCTCGATCACCGCCGAGAAGAACTCCGCCTTGTGGTGGCCGTAGGGGTGGTCTTCGTCGGCCGGCAGCCCGGCCACCCGCAGGGCGACGAACGCACTCAGCGCCGCGACCACGTTGATGATGCTCTCGAGCGCGTCCGAGTACAGCGCGAGGCTGCCGGTGAGCCAGTAGGCGAGGAATTTCAGCCCCGTGACCGCAAGGCCGACGACGGCGCTGGCGAGGGCGGCTTTCTGGGTGCGGCTCATGGCGGGTCCGGGGAAACGACCCGGCGGCTCTAGTCGACCGCCCACCCGCAAGGCCACGGCAAAGGTTCAAGGCCACAGCACAGCTTCGAGGCTGCTGCACACCTTGCACGCCGGGGCAAGGAACTTAGCCGAAGCTATCTTGTGATCAGGCGGGGGAGGCGGCTCTACTCGCGCGGGCGGTCTCGCGCGCCTCGCTCTGCGCCCCCCGGGCCCGCGCGTCTGCGGCCCGGCGCAGGAAGCGCCGCTTCTGCCAGCCGAACCGGGCCGCGGCGGCCAGCGCCTCGAGGCGGGCGGCCTCCCGCGCCCAGTAGCCGACGAGTTGCCCGTCGAGGGTGGTCCGCTCCGCCTGCGCCGTCATCCGTCCCTCCGCCCGGAAAGGGCCTACGCCCGATATCCGAGAACGCTCAACGCGGCGGGGTCGGTTCCGCGGTCTCCTCGACGACCAGCGCCTCGGCGTCGCCTTCGAAGCTGCCGGCGCCGTCGGGCACCGGGGTGGACGGCGTGCCGAAGGGCGTGCTCGGATAGGCCTGCTCGAATTTTTCGCGCGCCTCGGCCGGGTCCGCGCCCTTGAGCACGATCTGCGGCTTGCCCGGCAGAGGCCAGCGCGGGTCGGCGGGATCGCGGGGGCGCACGGCGTACCAGGGCATGGAGGCTCCGAGTCGGGAAGCAAAGCGGGATCGACGCCTGCCGTGAACGGAGGGCGGTCGGACGCGGTTCCCCGCCCTCCGCCGCATCGATGGCCGCCGCTTCGCTTGACGCAGGGTGATCGCTGAAGCCGCTTTCGGCGGCTTCAGGGCGCGAAGAGCGCCCCGCAGAGCGGGCTTTTCAGGACCTCGGTTCTGAAAAGCGTCGAGCGGAGCGAAAGCCCAAGCCCGCGGAGGCGGGCGCCGGCGATTGAGGCCGGAAGAAAAAGAGGGCAAGCGCTACCAAGCGATTGCCCCCGCCCGGATTGATTCCCGGCGCGGGGCGGTGCAGGTGCCGGCCCCATGCGCGTGGACTTGTTCGATTTCGACCTGCCCGAGGCCAGCATCGCCCTCCGCCCGGCCGAGCCGCGCGGCGCCGGACGCCTGCTCGTCGTGCGCCCCGGCGGAGGCTCTCACCGCGACGAGCTGGAGGATGCGCGCGTCGCCGACCTTCCGGGCCTGCTGCGCCGGGGCGACGCCCTGGTCTTCAACGACACGCAGGTGATCCCGGCGCGCCTCCACGGCATCCGCACCCGTCCCGGCGCACCGGGCCAGCGCACGGAGGTGATGCTGCACCTGCGCGAGGCGCCCGATCTCTGGCGTGCCTTCGCGCGCCCGGCCAAGCGCCTGACCGTCGGCGACCGCATCGCCTTCGGCCGGCACGGGGCCAGCGAGCCCTGCGAACGCGGCGGCCTCGACGCGACCGTCGCGGCCAAGGGCGAGGGGGGCGAGATCACCCTGCGCTTCGACCTCGCCGGGCCGGCCCTCGACGAGGCCGTCGCCGCCGTCGGGGAATTGCCGCTGCCGCCCTACATCGCCGGCAAGCGCCCCACCGACGCACGGGACGCCACCGACTACCAGACGGTCTACGCCCGCAACCCCGGCGCCGTCGCCGCCCCCACCGCCGGCCTGCACGTCTCCGACGACCTGCTGGCGCGGTGCGACGCCGCCGGGATCGGCCGCCATACGCTCACCCTGCATGTCGGGGCCGGCACCTTCCTGCCGGTCAAGGCCGAGGACACCGCCGACCACCGCATGCACGCCGAGGTCGGCATCCTGGATGCCGCGACCGCCGACGCCCTCAACGCGGTGCGGGCGGCCGGCGGACGGATCGTGGCGGTGGGCACCACCGCGCTCCGCCTGCTGGAGAGCGCCGCCGACGCGGAGGGGCGGCTCCACCCCTTCGCCGGCCCGACCGAGATCTTCATCACCCCCGGCACGCGCATCCGCGCGGTGGACGCGCTGATGACCAACTTCCACCTGCCGCGCTCGACCCTGTTCATGCTGGTCTCGGCCTTCTCCGGCCTCGACACCATGCGCGCCGCCTACGCCCACGCGATCGCGGAGGGCTATCGGTTCTACTCCTACGGCGATTCGAGCCTGCTGTTTCCCGCCCCGGTCTGATAGGGTTTTTGCCGAACGCGCCTCTTCCCATCCCTGCAAGCAGGTCGCCGAACGCGCCGATCTCTTAGACTCCGCTTCCAGACCCTCCCCGTCATCCCGGGGCGCCGAAGGCGAGCCCGGGATCCAGAACCGCAGGTCGTGTTCCAGCCTGGCATCGTCGGCGGCTCTGGATCCCGGGCTCTGCTGCGCAGCCCCGGGATGACGGAGGGACCGGTCGAGGAGAAGGAGAGAGGTGCGATCCGAAAGCATCTGGAAGCCGTCCCCGCCATGTCCGACACAGACTTCGCCTTCGCCGTCCACGCCACCGACGGGCAAGCCCGCACCGGCGCGATCTCGATGCCGCGTGGAAAAATCCGGACGCCGGCCTTCATGCCGGTCGGCACCGCCGGCACGGTCAAGGCCATGTATGCGAGCCAGGTGCGCGACCTCGGCGCCGACGTGGTGCTCGGCAACACCTACCACCTGATGCTGCGCCCCGGCGCCGAGCGGATAGCGCGGCTCGGCGGCCTGCACCGCTTCATGCGCTGGGACGGGCCGATCCTCACCGATTCCGGCGGCTTCCAGGTGATGTCGCTCTCCGCGCTGCGGAAGCTCGACGAGCAGGGCGTGACCTTCCGCTCGCATGTGGACGGCACCGCCCACCACATGTCGCCGGAGCGCTCGATCGAGATCCAGGGCCTGCTCGGCTCCGACATCCAGATGCAGCTCGACGAGTGCGTGCGCCTGCCGGCCGAGCGCGAGGCGATCGAGAAGGCGATGCGCCTGTCGCTGCGCTGGGCCGAGCGCTGCCGCACCGCCTTCGGCGAGCAGCCGGGCAAGGCGATGTTCGGGATCGTGCAGGGCGGCGACGTGCCGGAGCTTCGGATCGAGAGCGCCCGGGCTTTGGCAGACCTCGACCTCAAGGGCTACGCAATCGGCGGCCTCGCGGTCGGCGAGCCGCAGGCGGTGATGCTCGCGATGATCGAGACGGTGGAGCCGCACCTACCGAGCACCAAGCCGCGCTACCTGATGGGCGTCGGCACGCCGGACGACCTGATGCGCTCGGTCGCGCGCGGCATCGACATGTTCGATTGCGTGATGCCGACGCGCGCCGGCCGCCACGGCCTCGCCTACACCCGCCACGGCCGGATCAACCTGCGCAACGCCCGCCACGCCGAGGACACGCGGCCGCTGGACGAGGCCTCCGCGTGCGAGGCGTCGCGCGCGTACTCCCGCGCCTACCTCCACCATCTCGTGCGCTCCGACGAGATCTTGGGGATGATGCTGCTGACCTGGAACAACCTCGCCTACTACCAGGACCTGATGGCGGGGATGCGCGTGGCGATCACGGAGGGCCGGCTCGACGCGTTCTGCGAGGAGACCCGCGCGGGCTGGGCCAGGGCCGAGCGCGACGCCGCCGGCTGAAAGCCCTTTCGCGCATCACGGATGCGCCAGCACCCGGTAGCTGCCGTCGGGGGCGTCCGCGCCCGCCTCGGCCGCCGCCTGCAGGCCCGCGACGACGCGCGCCGCCACCGGTAGGCGGTAGTGCAGGGCGTCCCAATAGTTCTCGTCGCGCGTGGTGATCGGCGAGGGTAGGCGGAAATCCACCACCACCGCCCCCCGCGCCTTGCCGATCGCGGCGACACGGCGCTTGCAGGCGGCCTCGCGCGCCCCATCCGGCGTGCCGGCCGGCGCCTGCGCCGCCACGTGGACCGGCATGAAGGCGACGAGCTTGCGCGCCGCCTCCGGCACCGCGGCGAGCAGCCCGTCGAGGACGTCGAGCATCGGCATGGCGTCATGAATGGCGTCGGGCGCGGCGTCGCCCGCCCGCGCCGCCGGCCCCATGCCCGACTCCGGGTCGAGCGGGCCGCCGCCGCCGTGGATGTGGCGCGCGGCGCGGACCGGGTCGTAGGCGGCCTCCGGCGGCGTGAACACGGAAAAGCCGTCGCCGCGGATGCGGGCCGGCGCGAGGCCGAGGCGGTGGAGCGCGACCTGGGCCGCGATCCCGAGGCTTTGCCCGTTCACCTGCCGCAGCCAGCCCCACGGGGCGCCCTCCGCATAGAGCCAGTCCGGGAACGGGTGCGCGGTGCGGCGCGGCGGGGCGACGGCGCACCAGGTGGAATCCAGCGCGAACAGCACGGCGCGCACGGCGTTCCGGCGCAGGAACAGTGTTGCCAGGGCGCGCTGCTCGTCCGGCGTCGCGGCGTTGACGGCGAGGTTGGCAAAGCGCACCCCGAACGCCCGGTCGAGGTCGTGCGGATCGAGGAGGCGCGCCGTCGAGGTCCCGAACACCGCCGCGTCGTATCCGCCGGCCCGCGCGATCCGCGGGTACATGAAGCGCTGGTTGCGATCCATGATCGCGCCCGGCCGCCCGGGGCTCGCGCGCAGGCCGTAAGGGTCCATCGCCGCGACGAAACCGATCGCGGCCAGGCCGAACCCGAGGGCGGCAAGGGCGAAGGCGAGGGCGAAGCGAGGCCAGCGACGGGCAGGCGAGGTCGGGGCAGGGCGGGGAGGGATCACGGCTGACGTTCCGGCCCGACATCCGGGCGTCCGACCGCCGATGCCAGCAGACCATGGCGCCCGCGCGGCACGGATGCGACGCCGTTCGGCGTAACCCCCATGTTGACCCGTCCGGCGGCCTCCCCTATTCCACCCACGCCTCCCCGGGGCCGGCCCGCGCGGCCGACCGCACGGCGGACGCGAGCGCGTAGCTCAGCTGGTAGAGCAACGGACTTTTAATCTGTAGGTCTTGGGTTCGAACCCCAACGCGCTCACCACCATTTTAGCCCGCCCGGTCAATGACTTGGCGGGTTTTTTCATGCCCGCTATCAGCTGAATTAGTGTTGCAACTGCGTGCAACACGAACCTAACGTTTACAACGGCTTACGGCAGGGCGTAGGCTGGTCCGTGCAACACGGATGGAACACAGCAATTGTGCGATTTGGTTGGCATCGCAGCAGTCCTTAAGGCCGTGGCTTGGCCCATAGCGGTCCTGATCCTCACCTTTTTCACCGTCTTCAATTTCAAGCAATCAATTTCTGACTTCATCAGAAGAATAATTAAAGCAGAAGCCTCGGCTTCTGGTGTCAAAACAGAACTTCAGGCCAATATTCAGGCGGCGCCGCCCGAGGCATCACAGCCGAAAATAGAGGACGGCAAAATCAAACAGGCCAGTCCATTGAATGAAATATATATGACCGATTTTTTGATCTAAAGAAAACAATAGAAAAAGATTTTGCCGACGATGCGTTGATGCAAAAAGAAGCTGCTATGCGGCTGTATGCGATAGCGGCCACAGAAAGAAAGTTTGAGCGCATTCATCGCATTATTTTTGGAAGCCAATTAAATGCTTTTGTTCGAGCCAACATGCTTGGAGGTCGTATTTCGCTTCCAGACCTAAAGGATATGTTTTTAGCAACGGTCCAGCAGTACCCAAAAGCTTATGAAGAATTTGGATTTGACTCCTGGTTGAAATTTCTTCTCGACGTTGACCTGCTCACAAGCAGCGCAGATGTGGGTGGGATCCCGTATTACGCTAGAACAGAATTCGCAAAAGCTTATATGCATTACATCATAAGCCTTCAACTGCCTCCGCGCGATTTGTAAGGTTGCGAATATCGATCTCGCATTGCTTTACCACCGAGACCACCATGCGCAGGCGCTTCCGGTGGCGGCTAGCGCCGTTCTTCGACCCGGAGGCGGTGAACACCGCAAGGCGCTCGCCGTGCCACTGCCCAAGCCGCCGGAGGCGCAGGGCGCGGTCGCCGGCCGGCAGGCGCATCAGGTAGGCGGCGCTCGGGATACGGTCGCCTCTCCTCCGCTGGTGCTCGCTCGGAAGCCGATGGTCCGGGTGTAGGCCTCTTCAGCCGCAAAACTGACGGCATTCCTTGCGGGCAGCTTCCATGCGGCGGTCGAGATAAGCGGCGAGGTCGACCAGCGCGACACCCTTCGCGCACTTGTGCCCGTCGTCCATTCGCACGAGCGGCAGGTCGAGATCGCCCGCGGAGATCTTGCGCGTCGGGTTCTCGGGCGAGAGGTGAGAGAAGTAGTCCCGGCACACGGATTCGATCGGGATCACCACCGTCGCGCCGTACTGAGCCATGAGGATGAAGGCGGTGTTCATTCCGTCGCTCGTTTCACGTTGACTCAAGCGGAGGACCCTACCCGTCGAATGGGCAGCACCGCAGAGCTTTTGCACTCCGAGGTCAGGATGGATCACACAGCCCGCTTTAACAGCCTGATCGAGCGGGTGGCGGATGCGCCGGCCCCGTCGCGTGAGCTCTTCGCCGAGGTGTGGTTCGCCACCACCGGCAAGCAGCATCCCGACATTAAAGGTCGGTTCGCCGTCCTCATGGATGCTAAAGCGTGGACTGAGGCGGCGTTGATCGCAGTGGCCTGCGCACTTCCGGACTGGCGGGTCGTGACTAAGGCTAGTCATGGAGCCGGAGAGGGTACGCCTTCGGTGAAGGCCGCGGTTGTGGTTCTAACCGGGTGTCAGGCGGCGATCTGCCGTGGCTGAGGCTGGGTCCAATTCCAGGGCAGAAGGTCGTCGATACGCCGGGCCGGATGGTCGGGCAGACGCCTGAGCACATCGGCGAGCCAGGCCTGCGGGTCGATGCGATTGAGCTTGGCGGTCTCGATCAGCGTGTAGAGGGCAGCCGTGCGATGGCCGCCCGCATCCGAGCCGGCGAAGGTCCAATTGCGGCGGCCCACCGCGATGGGACGGATTGAGCGTTCTGCGGCGTTGTTCGAGAGGCAGATGCGCCCGTCGTCGAGGAACCGGGTAAAAGCGGTCCAGCGCTTGAGCAGGTCATCGATCGCCGCTGCCGTGGGCGCTTTGGCCGAGAGTCTAGCGCGGTTCTCCCGCAGCCACGTCTCCAGGTCGGTGACGAGAGCAGCCGAGCGGGCGCGGCGGTGCGCGCAGCGTTCATCGGGGGCAAGACCATTGGCGGCGCGCTCGATGGCGAAGATCGCATCGATCCGCGTCACCGCCTCGATGGCGATCGGAGCCTTCTTCAGATCGGCCAGCTCGAAGAACTTGCGTCGGGCATGGGCCCAGCAGGCCGCCTCGTGGATCGGACCCGGCTTGCGGCCGGGTTCGTACAGGCGGCCGAACCCCGAGAAGGCGTCCGCCTGCACGATGCCGTGGAAGTCGCCGAGCCAGGTCTCGGCATGCGCGCCGGAGCGGTCGGGAGAGTAGAAGTAGGCCGCCGCCGGCGGCTCGGGTCCACCGAAGGGGCGGTCGTCGCGCACCACCGTCCAGAGCCGGCCCGTGCGGGTCTTGCCCTTGGCCAGAACCGGCACCGGCGTGTCGTCGAGATGGAGGCGGTCGGCTTCCCGAACATGGGCCTCGATCCGAGAGACCAAAGGCGACAGGGCGGTGGTGACGGCCCCGACCCAGCCAGCCAGGGTCGAGACGTCGATCGGCACGCCCTCATGGGCGAAGCGCTGGCTCTGGCGATGCAGCGGCAGGTGCAGGCCGAACTTGGCCATCATCACCTCGGCCAGGAGGTTCGGCCCGGCCCGGCCCCGCGAGATCGGATGGAACGGAGCCGGGGTCTGCGCGATGGTCTCGCAGTCGCGGCAGGAGAAGCGCTCGCGCACGTGCTGGATCACGACCCAGCGCGCCGGAATCCGCTCCAGGGTCTCGGTGACGTCCTCGCCGAGGTGGCGTAGGCGTGCCCCGCCGCAACAGGCGCAGGTCGTCGGGCCGGGATGGACGATGCGCTCGCGCGGCAGGTGCTCGGGGAGAGGTCGACGAGCGGGCTTGCGCCGCGAGGAAGCTACACCGGGGAGCGCATCGGGCTCGACAACCGCCTGCGCGTCCGTCTCGGCCAGCGTCTCCTCCAGATCCTCCAGGACGAGTTCGAGCTGGTCGATCCGGGCGCTGCGTTCCGAGGAGGCCCCGAAGCGCTCCCGTCGCAGCCGGGCAACCTCCAGCTTCAGCCGTTCGACCGCGATCTCGGACACGAGCCGCGCCGCCCGCTCGGCCAGGATCATGGCGTGGGCGGCAGCGAGATCGGTGGGGAGCGGCGGGGGCTCGGACGCGTTCGGCACGCCTGAGAGAAGAGCATATTGCTCAGGCTTTGTAACGCGTTATCCTCATCCGACCGCACTCGGGCGCCACGTCTCCTGCGGCATGCGCCAGTCGATGCCCGAGAGCAGGTAGCCGAGCTGCGCCGTCGAGATCGTCACGGCACCGTCGGCCACCGACGGCCACAGGAAACGACCGCGGTCGAGCCGCTTGGTGTACAGGCACGCGCCCTGGCCATCGTGCCAGATCACCTTGATCAGGTCGCCGCGCCGGCCGCGGAAGACGAACAGGTGCCCGGAATGGGGATCGCGCCGCAGCGTCTCCTGGACGATCATCCCCAAGCTGGAAAAGCCCTTGCGCATGTCGGTGTGGCCGGTCGCCAACCAGACCCGCACGTTGGCCGGCAGCGGGATCATCGGCCCTCCAGGGCATCGAGCACCCGACGCAGAGCTCCGGCGTCGACGTCCCGGTCGACCGTGAGACGCCGACCGCCGCCGAGATCGATCTCGATGACGCCGCTCTTGCGACGAAGCCGGCGCGGCGGCGCTGGAGCACGCGGATCATCCGACTGCGCAGCGGGAACAGGACGTGACGGCTCCGGGGCGATCGCGACGGGCACGAGGACCGGGGCCTGCGCGTCCCCGCCCAAACGGCCCTCCCGCGCCTGACGCCGCCAAGTGAACAGCAGGCCTTGGGCGATCCCGTGCCGGCGCGCCACCGAACACACCGACACCCCGGCCTCGTACGAGGCTTCGACGATCCGCGCCTTGTCGTCGAACGACCAGCACCGCCGCCGTTCGGCATTCTCCAGGAGTTCGACCCGCATCACCCCGACCCGCCGACCTTAACGCCAGCATTAAGGTCAGACTTCAGCGCAGAGCGCGATGCCCTCGACCGCGGCCCTCACCGGAGGCGTACCGGAGAGGCGCTGATGCTGTCCCCCGATCACGTAGGCGGCGTGCCTGAGGGCTCAAGCGATACCGTGCGCCACGTTGGAGGGGCCGCGCTGGCGATCCTCCAGGCGATGCTGATGGTTGCTTCGTCTCGCTAGGCGCAAAAGCCAGCTGTAGCCGGGAGGTCCGTGAAGACTCTCAAGAATGTTCCGCGGCCTGGACGGCTTCGTGCCTACGGATGGCATAAGGTGAGACGAGGCTCGAGAACTCAGGGGTCCGAAGGTAGCCGTAGGACTTGTGCGGGTTCGGCTCCCCATCAGGGCGCCGGAAGGCGTTGACCACCCGCTGGTCCTTGATTCCAATGCCGACGTCGTTCGCTGCGTAGTCCTTGTCCAGGGCACCCATAATGGCAACGACGTCCTCGCCATCGGCGAGGTTCGTCCATGCCAAGACGTTGTTCGGCACGCGAAGAGGGCCGTGTTCCGCCTCGAATTTGAGCTTCACCTTTGCGAGGCCGAGCGGCGACGCTGCCGTAACGAGATGGTCAACCCGCAGCGAGGGGTCGTCTCGCTCCAGTGTCCGCAACACGTCGTAGGCGATGACCGCCCCCATCGAGTGCGCGACGAGGAGGATGCGATGGCTTCGGAATGCCCTCAAGCGCTCGACCAGCCGAGAGCGAACCTGACGAGTGAAGTCTTGCTCCGCGTGATAATGCCATAGGTCGTCGAAGCGATGTTCGAGAATGGCATCATCCGCAAGGGTAACGCCTGTCGCCTCCTCCACTGCGTCGATCGCGGCGTAGACAGGTGCCATCACGTCCTTAGTGGTGAGCGCCGGTGCCTTCTCTCCTCCAGGCAGTGGCCCCGTACCGTCGTACGGCCGATATGGCTCATGGTTGCCATCCTCGGAGAGCGGGGCGTCGTAGCGAAGGTCAGCCCAATAGACGAAGTCGAACGAAAACTCCGGGGCGGCGATGCCTTGGTTACGAGCGATACCTTCGGCGATGGCAGCCTTCCACCAGCGCGTCTTCTCGTCGGCGGGCGGCTTGTTCGCCAGACCGTGGATGCCGATGACGATGCATTCGCGCTCCATGGATCAGGAAAGTTCCTTTCGAAAACTCCGGGCTGCTCGCTACGACCGAGCTCCATTAGATCCGTCAATGAACGCAGGTCTTTGGGCTTGGATGCGTTGTAATGAGTGGATGCGAAGACGCAGGGCAACGCGTCGTCTGGCCCGTGGTCGCATAGCGGCCGCTGCGAGCATAAGGCGAATGTCGTGCGAGGAGGGTGTAGGCGTGAACGATGAGCCAGAGGTCGACGCCGCAGCAACTGGATCGTAGCGCACCGATCGAGACGCTCGCCGGCACGATCGAGCGCGTCACCTTCCACAACGCCGACACTGGCTTCTGCGTGCTCAAGGTCCAGGCGCGGGGCAAGCGCGACCTTGTGCCGGTGATTGGCCATGCACCTGCGATTGCCGCCGGCGAGTGGATCACGGCAACCGGGATCTGGTTCACAGACCGGCAGCACGGGCTTCAGTTCAAAGCCGACACGCTCAAGGCAACACCGCCGACTGGGGTCGAGGGCATCGAGCGCTACCTCGCGTCTGGCTACATGCGCGGCATCGGCCCGGCCATGGCCAAGCGCATCGTGGCGCTGTTCGGCGAGGCCACCTTCGAGGTCATCGAAGCCGATCCTGAGCGCTTGAAGGAGGTCTCCGGCATCGGCCCGACACGGGCCGCTCGTATCGTCTCCGGTTGGGCTGAGCAGAAGGCGGTGCGCGAGATCATGATCTTCCTGCACGCGCACGGCGTCGGCACGGCGCGGGCGGTGCGGATCTTCAAGACCTACGGCCACGAGTCGATCGTAGTGATGACCGAGGACCCCTACCGCCTTGCTCGCGACATCCGCGGCATCGGCTTCCGCACGGCGGACGCGATCGCCATGCGTCTCGGGCTGACGAAGGAAGCACCGCAGCGGCTGCGGGCGGGCGTGTCGTTCGCGCTGCAGACGGCCATGGACGAAGGACATTGCGGCCTGCCGATCGAGCGGCTGATCGTGCTGGCCCAGAAGCTCCTCGAGGTCGACATCGCTCTTGTCCGCACCGCCGTCGCCGACGAGCTTGCGCGCGGCGAGGAGATCATCGCCGACACGGTCGAGGCCGAGGCCTGCGTCTTCCTGAAGGGCCTGCACGCCGCCGAGCGGGCGATCGCCGAGCGGCTCATCATCCGGGCTCGCGGCTCACCACCGTGGCCCAGCATCGACCTCGACAAGGCGCGGCCCTGGGTCGAGGGCAAGACCGGCAAGACCCTATCGCCATCGCAGGGCGAGGCCATCCGCCTGATGCTGGTCTCGAAGCTTTGCGTGATCACCGGCGGTCCCGGCGTGGGGAAGACCAGCACCCTGGACTCGCTGCTGCGCATCCTCACGGCCAAGGGTGTGAAGGTCCTGCTCGCGGCACCCACGGGTCGCGCCGCCAAGCGGATGACGGAGCAGACCCGGCTCGAGGCCAAGACCATCCACCGGCTGTTGGAGATTGATCCGAAGCGCGGCGGCTTCTCGCGTAACGAGGAGAACCCGCTCGACTGCGACCTGCTCGTGCTCGACGAGTGCTCGATGATCGACGTGCCGCTGATGAACGCCCTGCTGAAGGCCGTGCCCGAGCGCTCAGGGCTTTTCCTCGTCGGCGACGTCGATCAGCTTCCCTCGGTCGGCCCAGGCCAGGTGTTGGCCGACATCATCACCTCAGGCCGCGTGCCAGTGGCGCGGCTGACGGAGGTGTTCCGGCAGGCGGCCGAGAGCCGGATCATCGTCAACGCCCACCGCATCAACCAAGGTCAGATGCCAGAGCGACCACAACCCGGCGAGAAGGCCGACTTCTACATGATCGAGATCGATGATCCCGAGGTCGGCGTCACCAAGCTGATCGAGGTCGTAACCAAGCGCATCCCGCGCTCCTTCGGGCTCGATCCGACCCGGGACGTGCAGGTTCTGACGCCGATGCTGCGTGGCTCGCTCGGCTCGCGCAACCTCAACCACGAGCTGCAGCGCGTGCTGAACCCGAACCCGGCTCAGCAGATCGAGCGCTTTGGCTGGCGCTTCGCCCCTGGCGACCGGGTGATGGAGACCCAGAACGACTACGACCGCGACGTCTTCAACGGCGATCTCGGCATGGTGGCGCGCATCGACGAGGAGGAAGGCGCCGTGATCGTCACCTTTGACGGGCGCGAGGTCATCTATCCCTACGGCGAGCTCGACACGCTGGTGCCAGCGTTCGCGACCACGATCCACAAGAGCCAAGGCTCGGAGTATCCCGCCGTGGTGATCCCGATCGTGACGCAGCACTTCAACATGCTGGCGAGGAACCTGCTTTACACTGGCGTCACACGTGGCAAGCAGCTCGTCGTGCTGATCGGCCAGCGCAAGGCCATAGGCATGGCAGTTCGCGGCGGGAGCGCGAAGCGGCGCTGGACGAAATTGCGGGAGTGGCTGGCCGCTGGTGCAATTAATGTCGCGCGCCCTGAGCCTGACTATCTCTTCAGCAGCGTGCTGGACGGTAGCAGCAACGCATTGTAGGCGTCCGCGACAGATGCAGGGTTGCTGCACCAGGCGAGGTTGGCCTCTTGAACGAGCATAGAGGCGCGGCACCGCTGACGATCTATCTCGACGTCGATGGCGTCGTGACGACGGTCGGCTACCAACAGCAGGCCGGCAAGGACAGGCTCAACCCGACCCAGATCGCCCTCGTGGCCGGCTTGGTGAGAGAGTTCGATGCCAAAGTGGTCGTCTCATCGACGTGGCGCGTCGACGACTGCCGTCCGACCCTAGTGAAAGCCGGCCTTCCCGAAACCTGCTTCCACCCAGACTGGCGGACCGCCATCCTACCAACGAGCCGAAATGCTGAGACGGGCGGTATGCTCCCGGCCGAGCGAGCTGGGCGTGGCGACGAGATTGCCGAGCATGCGGCTCGGAACCGCATCACGGACTACCTCGTACTCGACGACGTCGCGGTCGGTCCCGCTCACGTAGGCCGGCACGTCCGGCCGATTGCGGAGTTCGGCCTGAGCGAAGCAGATGTGGCCCAAGCTCGAAGGCTTCTGGCTGGGATGGACCACGTTCGCTGAACGATGGGTCGGAGCGGATCTCATCTCGCGACCGCCGATTTAACGCCCCCTTAGGGATTGAACTTTCCGAGGGCGCAGGTCATTCCATGACAGTGGAGTGACACGCGCGTCACTCTGCTCCCGACATCGACAGGGTCACTTCGACCTTTGCCGGACACGCCCGTCTGGTCCCTCCTCGACGCTGCACCTATGCGGCTTCTTGGAGCGCGTCGCGTCGGATCGTGGATTGGCAGGAAGGAGTGGATGCGATGTTTGGGTTCAGAAACCAGGTCGATGCATCCAGTCCTTCACTTGCCGCGCTGGGCATCGCCGAACGGTCGGCGGCAAAGGCCTATGCGGCCCTCATAGCGACTGGTTGGTCCGAGATCGGCTTTGGGTACCATGGCACCGTCCATGCGCATCAGGACCACCCGGACGTTGTCGTGCGCTTTGCACAAAAGGCCGATGGCTTCGGTGACTATGCGGCTCTGCTCCGCAAAGGGTTCGCTGGTTCGAACGGACCGCATGCACCGCGTATCCACGACATGCACGTCAGCCGCTGCGGTGCACTGATGACAGTGGGCTCGCGACTGTCCAATCCCGCCCACGACACATGGTGGTTGGCCTACGCCCACGCCGTCATCGCGGACCATCCAGGAATTGCGATGGATGAGGGTGTGCGCGATCGGTTCAAGACCGAATGGCCGGCGCACGAGCCGCGGGTCGACCATCCGAGCTTCGACGGCATCCGCGAGGCGTTCAGGACCGCGTGGCCTGGCTACGAGGCTTATGTTGCCGCGTTGCGGGCCGTGTCGCCCCAGAGCCTCGACCCAAACATCGGTAACGTCCTCGTCGGAAACGATGGCAGTCCCGTGGTCAACGACCCCCTGTGCGACGACGGCTACGGCCTGTGGCGCTCGCCTCTCCTGCGGGTTTCGGCTCGCTTCGCGGATCTCGTACGCCGGTTTGCGGGCGACGCAATTGGTAGAGCCCCCGTCCCCGCCTGATCGTGAAGGCAACGCCGCAGCACTGCGCCGTTGCATCAGATCGGTAGCTGGGAAACCGATGATGTTTCCATCGTACGGAACCTAGCTCCCGAGGATCATCGTCGTTCGATCGAATACGGTCATGTTGCAGCTGCAACGTGATGCCGAACGAGCGCAAGCCCGATCCGGCCCCCGGGCCCTTGCCTTCTCAATCAGCCCCAGCGAGCGATCCTTCGTGCAATCAATTGCAGAAGGCGTGCGCGAGGCGGTCGGTAAGCGTTCGGTGGAGGCTCGGCGTTGTATTTCGGTCGCGTCGTCTTCCTGAAGGCCGGCTGACCGAGGGGATGACCGTGCGCCGATCTGGATGTTTTGCGGTGACGAGATGCTTTTCTAGCCCGACGTCGTGCTGCGGCGGCCCGACGTCGTGCTGCGGCGTGCTGACAGGGAAAGGATCAATCCCAAATCGGCCTGTGCGGTCGACAAAGCGCCCTGCGTCCACACCAGAATGATCATCGTGCGG
>NZ_VRUW01000003.1:0-149465 GCF_008039475.1 Methylobacterium sp. WL12
GGCTTCGGGGGCGGCGGCCTTGCCGCGGGTCTTTCGGCGCTGCTGGCCGAGGCCCATCGTCTTGGCGAGTTCCGAGCGGGCGGCGGCGTAGTTCGGCGCCACCATCGGATAGTCGGCCGCGAGGTTCCACTTGGCGCGGTACGCGTCGGGGGTCATGTCGTAGCGCGTGCGCAGGTGGCGCTTGAGCGACTTGAACTTCTTGCCGTCCTCCAGGCAGACGATGAAGTCGGGCGTGACCGAGCGCTTGATCGACACGGCCGGCGTCGGCGGCTCGACCTTCTCGGCGACGCCACCGTTCCCGAGCTGGGCCAGCGTCGCGTGGACCGAGACGATCAGCCCGTTCAATTCCGGGACCGGGACGGAATTCTTGCTGACGAAGGCCGACACGATCTCCGCTGCCAGCGCGATGTAATCCGGCTCCATGCCGTTGTCGTTCATCATCGATCGTTTCCCCGGTCCGACTTCTTTCGACATGTCCGGCGTCGGCGCGACCCGAGAAGTGGGCAATTCTCAGCTGACGCCAGCTTGTCCAGGCAAGGCGGTTATGATGTCGAACATCCCGACGCAATACGCAAGGTCTGTTTCCGTTCGATTAGACTTGATCGAATGGTCTGTAACATGAAAAATCGAGTGTAGCGCGGTGGCCGGAGTGCAGTCGGTCCCCGCGCCGCACCGGTGTCCAGGGGCGCATGCCCTGGTCTAGGCGGCCGGACCCTGGGCGAGCCTCGGTATTAGCCATCGCGTCGCGGTTGCAGACACCCCAATACCCTCGCCCGCGAACCCGAAAACTTCGTTGTGGCGGCAACGATTTTGCGGTCGATTATCGCTGGAAAGCGACTCGCAGGACCCGTCCCGAGGCCCCGCCCGAGAAGAGGCTTGCCCTGGCGCGGCCGGCCCTATTTGAAGAAGCTCGCGGCGCCGACCTCGGCCTGCCCGCCGGATGCGCGCGGGCGATGCGGCCCGCAGGATGCCGGAGGATCGGCCGCGACCGCCCGCCGCCGGGCGCCCGGCCACCCGCACGGAGGCCCCGCGTGAGCACCTACCGCTTCGAGGCCCTGCTCACCCCGCGCTCGGTCGCCGTGGTCGGGGCGGGCGCCCGCGCCGGCTCACTCGGGCGCGCGGTGTTCGACAAGATCCGAGCCGGCGGCTTCGCTGGGCCGGTCCATCCGGTCCACCCGCAGGACGCGGAAGCCGACGGCGTCCCGTGCGTCGCGCGGATCGCGGATCTAGCCTCAGTGCCCGACCTCGCCGTGGTGGCGAGCCCGCCCGAAAGCATCCCCGGGATCGTCGCGGAGGCCGGGCGCGCCGGCGTGCGGGCCGCCATCCTGCTCACCGCCGGCCTCGGCACCGGGCCGGACGACCCCGGCCCGCGCGCGGCGCGGATCGCCCGCGCGCACGGCCTGCGCCTGCTCGGCCCCGACAGCGCGGGTCTCGCCGTGCCCGGCCACCGGCTCGACGCGAGCCTGCTCGCCCGCGCGCCGGCGGCGGGCGACCTCGCCCTGGTCTCGCAATCGGGCACGGTCGCCGGGGCGATCGTCGAGTGGGGCGCCCGGCACGGGGCCGGGTTCTCGGCGGTGATGGCGCTCGGCAGCGCCTGCGACGTCGACGTCGCCGACTGCCTCGACCACTTCGCCAACTGCCTGCGCACCCGGGCGATCCTGCTGTGCCTCGACGGGGTGTCGGACGCCCGGCGCTTCATGTCGGCGGCGCGTGCCGCCGCGCGCACCAAGCCGGTGGTGGTCCTGCGCGCCGGCCGCCACGCCCGCGACGGGCGCGACCCCGAGACCCATACCGGCGCCCTGGCCCGGCCCGACGCGGTCTACGCCGCCGCGTTCCGACGGGCGGGCCTGCTCGCGGTGGAGGACCTCGACGCGATGTTCTCGGCCGCCGAGACGCTGTCCCACCAGCGCCCGTTCGCGGGCAAGCGCCTCGCGATCCTCACCAACGGCCGCGGCATCGGCCTGCTCGCCGCCGACCGGCTCGCCGACCGCGGCGGCGTCCCGGCGGACGGGCCGGCGGTGGACCTCGGCATCACCGCCGACGGGCCGGCCTACGCCGCCGCCCTCGCGCCGATGCTGGCCGACCACGCCGGCGACGCGGTGCTCTCGGTCCACGTCCCCACCGCCCGCTCGGACGCCGCCGCGGTGGCGCAGGCGATCGCCGACACGGTGACGCAAACGCGCCGCGGGCAGGGGCGGAAGAAACCGGTCTTCGCGGTGTCCCACGGGGAGGAGGCCGCCGCGATCCTGGCGGGCGCCGGCATCCCGCACTTCTCCACCGAGTCCGAGGCGATCGAAGGCTTCCTCCATCTCGTGCGCTACCGCGAGGCGCAGGACGACCTGATGCGCACGCCCGGCTCCCTGCCGCGCGACTTCTCGCCCGACACGGAGGCCGCCGAGGCGATCGTCGCCGCAGCCCTGCGGCAAGGGGCGGCGTGGCTCGACCCCGTCGCGGTCGCCGGGCTGCTCGCCGCCTACGGCATCGAGACCGTGCCGCTGACGCTCGCCCCCGACATCGACGCGGCGGCGGCCGCCGCCTGGACGATCATCGCGGCCGGCGGGTCGGTGGCGCTGAAGGTCGTCTCGCCGGACGTGGTGCACAAGTCCGACATCGGCGGGGTGCACCTCGACCTCACCAGCGAGCAGGACGTCCGCGACGCCGCGCGCAAGATCCTGGTGCGCGCCCGGCGCGAGCGGCCCGACGCCCGCGTCACGGGTTTCGCCGTGCAGCCGATGGTGCGCAAGGGCCAGCGCCGCGAGCTGATCGCCGGGCTGGCCGAGGACTCGGTCTTCGGCCCCGTGGTGGTGTTCGGCCGCGGCGGAACGGCGGTGGAGGTGATCGACGACCGGGCGCTGGGCCTGCCGCCCCTCGACCTGGCGCTGGCCGACGACCTGATCGGCCGCACCCGCGTCGCCCGCCGGCTCGCCGCCTACCGCGACGTGCCGGCGGTGGACCGCGGCGCCATCGCCCTGACGCTGGTGAAGCTCGCCCAACTCGCCGCCGACCTGCCCGACGTGCGCGAGCTCGACATCAACCCGCTGCTCGCCGACGCGAACGGCGTCGTGGCGCTGGACGCCCGCGTGCGCCTGCGCGCCAGTCCCCGCCGGGCCGGCGGCCATCCACGCTTCGCGATCCGCCCCTACCCGGCCGAATGGATGCGGACGCTGACGCTGAAGGGCCGGACGGTCGACGTGCGCCCGGTGCGGCCCGAGGACGAGCCGCTGTTCCAGGCGTTCTTCGCCACCATCGACCCGGAGGACGTGCGCCTGCGCTTCTTCGCCCCCGTGCGCGACTTCAGCCACGCCTTCCTCGCCCGCCTGACCCAGCTCGACTACGCCCGCGCCATCGCCTTCGTGGCCCTGGACGCGGGCGAGGAGGGCGCCAAGCGCATGCTCGGCGCGGTGCGCCTGCACGCCAACGCCGACGGCACCAGCGGCGAGTACGCGATCCTCGTCCGTTCCGAGGCCCGCGGCACCGGCCTGGCCCTCGCCCTGATGCGGCTGATGCTCGACTGGGCGGCCTCCGAGGGCATCGGCACCGTCGAGGGCACGGTGCTGGCCGAGAACCGCGCGATGCTCGCCGTCTGCCGCCGCCTGGGGTTTTCGCAAAGCCGCGACCCGGAGGACATGGGGGTGGTGAAGGTGCGGCTCGCGTTGCAAGGGTGAGGCCGCCCGCATCGAAAGGAGTCGCGTGCGGCCGCGCGATGTGAGCCTGCTCGCCCCCATGCGGATCAGCCGGACCGACCTCGCCGACCTCGGCACGTTCCTCGCCATCGCACGCCATCTCAGCTTTCGGCGGGCCGGGCTGGAGCTCGGCGTCAGCGCCTCGGCGCTGAGCCACGCGCTCAAGCAGATGGAGGCGCGCCTCGGCGTGCGGCTGGTCAACCGCACGAGCCGGAGCGTCACCCTGACCGCGGCCGGCGCAGACCTCCTCGCATCCCTGGACCAGCCCTTCGCGGCGCTCGGGTCGGCCCTCGACGGGCTCGATCGCCACCGGGCGCCGGGCGACGCCGTCGGACGGATTCGCCTCAACGTGCTCGAGCATGCGAGCACCTTGCTGCTCGCCCCCGTGCTGCCCGAGTTCGGCGCGCGCCATCCCCAGGTCGAGGTCGAGGTCCGGGTGTCCAACGACCTGGTCGACGTGGTGGAAGCCGGCGCCGACGCCGGCATCCGCTACGGCGGCACCGTGCCCCAGGACATGATCGCGCAACGCCTGTCGGCCGACCTGCGCTGGGTGGTCGTCGGCGCGCCCGCCTACCTGGACCGGCGCGGGACGCCCGATCACCCGCGCGACCTCGGCGAGCATCGCTGCCTGCGCATCCGGCTGGGCGACGACAGCCTCTACCGATGGGAGTTCGAGCGGGCGAGTGAGACGCTCGCCCTCGACGTGCCCGGCGCGGTGACCCTCGACAACACGCAGCTGGCGCTGGCCCTCGCGGCGGGCGGCGGCGGGCTCGCCTACCTCCCCGAGGCCTGCGCCGCGCCGTTCGTCACCGCCGGAACGCTGCGCATCGTGCTGGCGGAGTGGGCTCCGATGGGACCGGGCTTCCACGTCTACTATCCCGGCCCCCGCCAGGTGCCGGCCGGCCTGCGGCTGCTGATCGACCTGATCCGCACGCTGAGGCCCCTCGGCCTGTAGGCGTCCGCCCGTCCGGCGCGTTGTCGCCTTGGCGTTGAGTTCCGCTCATCGCTCCGTTGAGGCGCGGACGGGTGATCGCGGCAGCGCGGGACGCCTAGCTTCGGCCGACCGGCAAGCCCACCCGCTCGCCCCCCTCAGCCGAAAGCCGTCGCCATGCCGAGCCCACAGCGTTTCACCGGAAAGGTCGCCTTCGTCACCGGCGCCGCCAGCGGCATCGGCCGCGCCGCCGCGCTCGCCTTCGCGCGCGAGGGCGCCGAAGTCGCGATCGCGGATCGGGACGAAGCGGCGCTGGAGCAGGTGCGGGCCGAGATGGCGGGGACGGGCGCCGCGGTGCTGCCGATCCGCTGCGACGTGTCCCGGCCCGACGCGGTGGAGGCGGCGGTCGCCGGCACGGTCGCGCGGTTCGGGCGACTCGACTGCGCCTTCAACAACGCGGGCGTCGAGAACCGGGCGGCGCCCGTCCACGCGATCGAACTCGACGAATGGGACCGGATCCTCGACATCAACCTGCGCGGCACCTTCGTGTGCATGAAGCACGAGATCGCTCAGATGCTGCGCCAGGGCGGCGGCGTGGTCGTCAACACCTCCTCCGGCGCCGGCGTCAGGGGCGTCGCGGGAGGCGCGAGCTACGCCGCCTCGAAGCACGCCCTGATCGGCCTGACCAAGTCCGCCGCGCTCGACTACGCCAAGGCGAACATCCGGGTGAACGCGATCCTGCCGGGCAACATCGCGACGCCGATGATGGACCGCTTCACCGGCGGCGACATCCAGAAGGCGATCGACCTGGAGCCGGTCGGGCGCCTCGGCAAGCCCGAGGAGATCGCCGAGGCCGTGCTGTGGATGAGCTCCGACCTCGGCGCGTTCGTGACCGGCGCCGCGATCGCGGTTGACGGCGGGTGGTCTCTCTGAGGCCCAACGGACCTCGATGGTCTGACGAAGGAGCGACGAATGGAAATCAAACGCAGCGGATCTCAGCCGTCCGGCCGGGGACCCGACGACTGGTTCACCGGTACCGTGCGGATCGACCCGCTCTTCACCGCCCCGGACCCTGCCCGCGTCTCCGGCGCGAGCGTGACGTTCGAACCCGGTGCTCGCACCACCTGGCACACGCACCCGCTGGGCCAAACGCTGGTCGTCACCTTCGGCCGGGGCTGGGTGCAGCGCGAGGGCGGGCCGGTCGAGGAGATCGCGCCGGGCGACGTCGTCTGGTTCGAGCCGGGCGAGCGGCATTGGCACGGCGCGACGGCGACGAGCGCAATGACACACATCGCAATCCAGGAACAGCAGGACGGCGAAGCGGTGACGTGGATGGAACCAGTGTCAGACGCCGAGTACCAGCGCGGGTGAACCTCCTAGGCCGCGGAAGGCCTAACGAAAAAGGCTCCGCTTCCTCTCGGGAAGCGGAGCCTCGTCTCACGTCAGGCGAAAGGGCTTAGTGGCCGCCGTCGGTGGCGTTGCGGGTCGACTCGTAGAGGAACCAGGTGCGCTCCTCGGATTGGTTGATCCACTCCTCGAGGAGCGAGGTGGTCGAGACGTCGTTGGCCTCGTCCGTCACCTCGTGCAGCTCGCGCATGTTGGCGGTGAGCGCCTTGTTGTCGTCGCGCAGCTCCTTGAGCATGTCGAGCGGCGAGACGTACTCGGCGTCGTTGTCGGCGACCCGGGTCAGGGTCTTGGCTTGGCCGAGCGACTTCAGCGCGAAGCCGCCGATCTTGCGGGCGCGCTCGGCCACGTCGTCGACGATCGCGAAGATCTGCTCGGCCTGTTCGTCGAGCAGGAGGTGGTAGTCGCGAAAGTTCGGGCCGCTCATGTGCCAGTGGAAGTTCTTGGTCTTGATGTAGAGCGCGAACAGATCCGAGGTCAGGACCGCGAGGCCCTCGGCGATCTTCTTGGTGTCGGCCGGATCGAGGTCGGTCGGGGTGTTGAGGCGGTCGCTCTCGATGCGGGTGATGGGCTTGGCCTTCGCCATGGGGTGGCTCCGTTCTCGTTCGGTTGGGGGCGAACGCCGCGCAGCCGTGCCGCCGGCTCCGGCGTTCCTCACCCGGCAGAATGAACGGTGGCGGCGATTGTTCCGGGGCCGGTCCGGGGCGCGGGGCAGGGGTGCCACCCACGCACAGGCTGGAACCGTTCCAACTCTCTCCGCGGTCAGTTCGGGATCGTGCCGGGCGGCCGCGGGGCCGGCCCGTCGCCGAGCTGCGTCGTCGGCAGGCGCGGGACGGGCCGCGCCAAAGCGGGCGCTGGCATGAGGGGCCTGAGGGCGACCGCGGGCTTCAGGTCGGCGGCCACCGGCGGGCGCTGTTCGGGCTTGGCGGGGCGGATCGCCGCGCGCGGCGCGACCGTGCCGGTGGTGGCCGGCTCGGTCGCCGCCGAGGGCACCGGGCCGCCGGGGGTGTCGAGCCCGTAGATGTCGTCGCGGAAGTGCACGCGCCCGTCCGGCGTGGCGTAGCCGGTGAGGTAGACGAAGGTCACCGGCACCGGCTTCACCAGCTTGAGGTCGCGGCGCTCGCCGTCGGCGATGGCGGTCTCGATCTCGATCGGCCCCCAGGCCGAGCCCGGCCCGTTCGGCCCCTCGACGCCCGAGAGCAGCCAGCCGACGAGCTCCTTCACCCCGCCGACGCGGACGCAGCCGTGGCTGTGGAAGCGGACGTTGCGGGCGAACAGCGACTTCGAGGGCGTATCGTGCATGTAGACTGCGAAGCGGTTCGGCATGTCGATCCGCACCTGCCCGAGCGAGTTGTCGAAGCCGGAATCCTGGCGCAGCGTGTAGTTGACCGCCTTCTCGGTGTTCCAGTTCACTGCCGTCGGATCGACCTCGACGTTGCCGGGGCCGAGGATGCGGATGTGGTTCTTGGCCAGATATCCCGGCTCCTTGCGCATCCGCGGGATGATCTCGTTCTTCACCACCGAGACCGGCACCGTCCAGGTCGGGTTGAAGTTGATGTCGGTGATCCGCGTCTCGACGCTGGGCGTCGCCTTGTCGGGCTTGCCGACCACGGCGACGTAGCGGCGCGCGACCTGGCCGCCCTCCACCGCCTCGACGGTGGCCGCCGGGATGTTGACGACGACGTAGCGCTCGCCGAACGGGAACTTCGAGCCCATCAGCCGGGCCGCCGAAGCCGCAAGCTGGCGCTGGCGGACGGAGGCCGGCACGTTGAGCGCGGCGATCGTCAGCCGGCCCACCAGCCCCGATTCCGGCAGGCCGTGGCGGGCCTGGAACGCGGTCACCGCCGCGATCAGCGGCGGATCGAGCCGGTCGCTCGGGGGCGCGTCGGCGGGCAGGTCGCCGGTGAGGGTCAGGTGATGGCGCAGGCCTGGGATCGCCGGGTTCGACGCGCCCGGCTTGAACACCGTGGTCTCGGGTACCGGCGCCCAGCCGCCCGCGTCGGCGAAGGCCTGGTACAGGTCGGCGGCACGCAGGGTCTCGGTGAAGGTCTTCTGCGTCAGCGTCGGCCGCGGGTCGGCGGAGACGGTGGCGTAGACCAGCTCCGGCTCGGGCTTGCGCTTGGCCGGCTCGCGCGCCGCGGCCTCCGGCGCAGGAGCCGCCACCGGTGCGGCCTGCGGCAGGGCGGGCACGGGTTGCGCCGGCGCGGGGCTCGCAGCCGGCGGCGCGCCTTGGGCGGTGGCCGTGCTCAGCGCGGCGGCGAGCGCCAGGGGCGACAGGCCCGCGCGCAGGAAGGCGGCAGAGAACATCACGCAACCCCGTCTCGGCCCCGCGAACGGGCGGTTCCGGGCCGGATCATGCGCGGGCGATGGTTACCGATCCCTTGTGCCCGGCTCAGGCCGGCGCCGGCTCACCGCAGCAGCCAGGTGCCGACGAAGGCGAGGGCGGCCGAGTACACGGCGTAGCCGTCCTCGTCCGTCACCACCACGGTGATGGTCTGGCGCTCGCCGTCGGTCGGGATCTCGTTGACGGCGATGGCGGGCAGCAGGCGTTTGGCCTCGAGGGCGGCGGCCTGCACGTCGTCGCAATGGGTGCCGACGTCGTCGCGCTGGTGGAAGCCGTCGTGGATGTCGAAGAAGTACCGGGGCACGGGCTCATCACGCGTCGAAGGCGGGAGCGCATCCGTCTCTCATGCGCGGAGCGCCGAAGGTCAGGGCCGCGATGCCCGGATCGTAGACCTCTCGCCCGCGCCGGCAACCGCGCGAGTGTCGCATGCGGGGCGGGGCCTCGCGGACATCGGCGATCTAGATTTGCGCTCTCCAGCATTCGAGCCGACACGAGCTTTGGCGCCCGAGAGATACGCCTCTTCCCTCCCCCCCGCAGAGGGGGAGATAATCGTCGCACCACTCCGGTGCCGGCGCGGATAGTGAGGACGAAAAATTTGCGGTTTCGTGTTTCGGTGTCCGGCGATCGTCCGGAACCCGCAAGGAGCTGTGCCATCCCGAGCCCCACCGCCCCGGTCCCGCCGGCGATGCCCTACCTGCCGCAGCTCGACGGGGTGCGGGCGCTGGCGATCGGCATCGTCTACGTCGCCCATTGCGGGCTCAGCCACGTCGTGCCGGGGGGCTTCGGCGTCACGGTGTTCTTCTTCCTGTCGGGCTACCTCATCACCACCCTGCTGCGGATCGAGCGGGGGGTGAGCGGGACGGTGTCGCTGAAGGCGTTCTACCTGCGCCGGGCCTTGCGCATCCTGCCGCCGATGTACCTGGCGCTGGCGTTCTCCGGCCTGCTCTACGGGCTCGGCCTGCTCGACTGGATGCGCGTCGACGCGGTGGCGGTGCTGGGGCAGGCGACGTTCCTGACGAACTACCCCGACCTCCTCGGCACCGAGCAGGTGCTGCCGGTGCCGCTGTGGAGCCTCGCGATCGAGGAGCACTTCTACCTGCTGTTTCCGCTGGCCTACCTGCTGTGGCTCGGGCGCCTGTCGCCGCGTCGGGCGGCCCTGGCATGCCTGGCGCTGTGCGGCGGCGTGCTGGCCATCCGCTGCCTCAACGTGTGGCGGCTCGCCGATTACAGCCTGAACTACTCCTGGACCCACACCCGCATCGACGCGATCCTGTTCGGCTGCTGCCTCGGCCTGTGGAACAACCCGGTGATCCCGGCCGACCGCGCCTGGCGGCCGAAACCCTGGCACGTGGCGGCGGCGGGCGCGGTGATCCTCGCCACCCTCGCGGTGCGGAACCCCGCCTTCCGCGAGACCCTGCGCTACACGCTGCAGAGCGCGGCGCTGTTCGTGCCGTTCTCGGCCGCCTTGCAGGGCCGCGGATGGGTGGTGCGGGCGCTCGGCTCCGCACCGATGCGCCGGCTCGGGCTCTACTCCTACAGCTTCTACCTCCTGCACCCGACGATGATCGCGCTGCTGCTGCACCTGCGGCCGGGCTCGGGGTCCCTCGTACTGATCGTCGCCGGCCTCGTGCCGACCCTTGCCCTCTGCGTGCTAATGCAAGCCTGGGTGGAGCGCCCCTGCGTCCGGCTGCGGCGGCGCCTGCTCGACCCGTCCGGCCGGCCGCCGGAACCGAGCCTCGCCGACCCGGAGCGGCGGGCGGCCTGAACCGCGACGCATGAACCGTAGGACATGGGCGACGTTGCTCCGGGACCCCAAAGGAGCCGCCGATGCGCCGCCTGATCTTGAGCTGCCTGCCGACCTGTCTGCTCCTCGCCGCCGGCCCCGCCGAGGCCCAGCGCGTCGACACTACGACGCTCACCTGCGCCCAGGCCCGCGGCGCCGTCGCCCGCGCCGGCGGCATCGTGCTCGGCACCGGCGGCCCGACCTACGACCGCTTCGTGCGCGACCGCAGCTTCTGCGAGGCGACGGAGGTCACGCGCACCGCCACCGCGCCGACGCGCACCGACCCGAAATGCTTCGTCGGCCACACGTGCATCGAGCCGGGCTACGACGACTGGTTC
This sequence comes from Methylobacterium sp. WL12, assembly GCF_008039475.1. Taxonomy (NCBI): domain Bacteria; kingdom Pseudomonadati; phylum Pseudomonadota; class Alphaproteobacteria; order Hyphomicrobiales; family Methylobacteriaceae; genus Methylobacterium; species Methylobacterium sp. WL12. The sequence continues at coordinate 10,484 of NZ_VRUW01000003.1, forward strand.
GGAGACCGCTGACCCGCAGCCCGTCTCACTGCAGCCCGTCTCAATGGAAGAACGGCAGGGCGTGCGGGGCGAGATAGCCGAAGGCGAGCAGCACCGCGCCGGCCGCGCCGAGCAGGCCACCGGCGAAGACCAGGGCGACGATGCCGGTGATCACCTCGGCCGAGGCCAGCACGATGCCGATCTGGAAGGCGGCCGAGGCCAGCTCGTAATGGTGGTAGCGCAGCAGGGACAGGTCGCGGTGGTTCTGCGCGGTCTTGGCTTTCTCGGCGAGTTCCTTGCGGCCCTCGCCGGTGGCGGGCTCGGAATCCCAGCGCGCCATGGTCTTGGCCCACTCGGCGCGCTTGGCCGCGATCGCGTCCTGGTTCGGCCCCGGCGGCACCAGGGCCACCGCCTCGTCGGCGGTCTTGAGCACCGTGGCGCGGATGGTCCGCGCCTGGAAGAACGCCCACTGGTTGGCCGCCTCGACGTTGGCGCCGATCGCGTCGGTCTGCGCCGCCTTGCCCAGCGTCTCGCTGAAGGCGAGGAACAGCGCCAGCACCGAGATCAGTAGCGCGACGCGCTTGTTCGACCCACCACCCGCTCCGTGACCACCCGACATCCGCCCAAAGCTCCCCGTTGATTCGTGCGGGCGCAGTCACAGCGCATCCGGCCTGCGGATGCAACGCGGCCGAGCTTCTAGGTTGATCCGCCGGCAACGCCTATGGTCCGGCGCGGCCCGATTCGCGGCCCGCGATAATCGTCTTCGGAGGACGCGTGATGCGCATCGCCACCCTCGCTCTCGTGACCTTCGCCCTCGGTTTCTCCGGGCCCGCCCGCGCCCAGGCGCCGGCCCCGGCGAAGCCGGTGCCCCAGGTCACCGTCGATCCGGCGCGGCTGGCGGCGGCGAAGGCGGTCGTCGCCCGCGCCCAGGGCGACCGCGACACCACGCTTCAGGCGATGACGGCGCCGATGACCGCGATGGTCCAGCAGATGGGGCTCAAGCAGCCCGATCGGGCCAAGGTCATGGTGCAGGAGGTGATCATGCCGATCCTGTCGGCGCATTACGACGAGCTGTTGAACCTCCAGGCGCTGTCGTTCGCGGCGGTGCTGTCGAAGGAGGACCTGGAGGCGATCGCCGCATTCTACGACACGCCGGCCGGCCGCAACATGGCCAAGGCGCAGCCGCAGCTGGCCCAGGCGCAGCTGACGGGCATGCAGCACTGGATCGGCAGCCTGGCCGGCGAGATGCAGACGAAGCTCCAGGCCACCGCCGAGGCGCATGGCTGGGCGCCGGGCGGAAACCGGCCGAAGCCGAACTGAGCCCTGAGGGCTTCGCGCGGGCGCGGCCTACTCGGCGGCCTGCGCGAACACCGTGCCGGCGCGCGGCAGGTCGAGGGTGTCCCAGGTCTCGACGAGCGCCGCGGTCAGCGTGGCGATGCGGGCATCGTCGTGGAACGGCGAGGGGGTGATGCGCAGACGCTCGGTGCCGCGCGGCACCGTCGGGTAGTTGATCGGCTGGATGTAGATGGCGTGGCGCTCGAGCAGGTGGTCGGCCGCCGCCTTGCACAGCTCGGCGTCGCCGACCATCACCGGCACGATGTGGGTCTCGGTGGCGAGCACCGGCAGGCCGGCTTCCTCCAGCGCACGCTTGGTCGCGGCGGCCTGGCGCTGGTGCGCCTCGCGCTCCCCGTTCGAGCGCTTGAGATAGCGCACCGAGGCCCGCGCCGCGGCCGCGATCGCCGGCGGAATCGCCGTGGTGAAGATGAAGCCCGGGGCGAAGCTGCGCACCGCGTCGCAGAGCGCGGACGAGCCGGTGATGTAACCACCGACGCACCCGAACCCCTTGGCGAGCGTGCCCTCGATCACGTCGACGCGGTGCATCACGCCCTGGCGCTCGGCCATGCCGCCGCCGCGCGGCCCGTAGAGGCCGACCGCGTGGACCTCGTCGAGGTAGGTCATCGCGCCGTATTTTTCGGCGAGGTCGCAGATCGCGCCGATCGGCGCCACGTCCCCGTCCATCGAGTAGACGCTCTCGAAGGCGATCAGCACGTTGCGGCCGGCGGCCGCGATCAGCAGCTCTTCCAGGTGCACGACGTCGTTGTGGCGGAAGATCCGCTTCTCGCAGCCCGCGTGGCGCACGCCCTCGATCATCGAGTTGTGGTTGAACGCGTCCGACAGGATCAGGCAGTCCGGGATCAGCTTGGCGATCGTCGAGATGCCGGCCTGGTTCGAGACGTAGCCCGAGGTGAAGACGAGGCCGGCCTCCTTGCCGTGCAGGTCGGCGAGCTCGCGCTCGAGGTCGACCAGCGGCGAGTTGTTGCCGGCGATGTTGCGGGTGCCGCCGGCGCCGACGCCGCAGCGCTTGGCCGTGTCGGTGAGCGCGGCCACCACCTCCGGGTGCTGGCCCATGCCAAGGTAGTCGTTCGAGCACCACACGGTGATCTCGGAGGTCGCCCCGTCGGGCCGGCGCCAGTTCGCGATCGGGAAGCGCCCGGCGATCCGCTCGATGTCGGCGAAGACCCGGTAGCGGCGCTCGCCGTGCAAGCGCGCGAGCGCGCCCTGGAAATGCGCCTCGTAGTCGTTGCCGCGAACCGGACCCTGCGCGTGCGCGTGGGCTGGGGAGGAAGCAGGCCGGGTCTCGGGCATGGATATCCTTGGGGCTGGCCGGCGTCGGACGCGAGGTCGTCGCGGCTGGCCTTGTTCGGATGCCGAGGGCGCGCCTGCGGACCCTGAGAGGCCCGGCGCACCCGATCACGCATCGGGTGAATGAGGAATCCGGCGGCCTCGCGTGGCGCCGCCGGACAGGAGGATACAGCCGGATCTAGAATCGGTTCAAGGTGACGAGGCGTCATCCCTGCCTTGCAGGGCGTCGGGGTGCGTCCGGCCCCGCCGTGTGTGCGGATTGTGAGGTGCCCGACGACGACTTAGGAGTCGAAGGCGACGATGGGTCGCGTGAACCTGGACGACGTCGCTTGAAGCCATGACGACGAAGAACGACGAAGCCCGCGCCGAGCGCCTCAAGGCGGCGCTCCGCGAAAACCTGCGGCGACGGAAGGGGCAGGTCCGCGGCCGCGGCGAGGCGGCGGAGCGCGACGACTCGGCTGCGGACGCTGGGCAGCCGGACGAACCGGACGGGCCGGCTTCCGAGGCGCCGTCAACCTGACGACAGGTCGCCGAGCCGCGCAACGATCGCGTCCGGACGCCGACCGCGCCCGCGTCGCGGCAGCGGACGGATCCACACCCGTCGACGTCCTGCGAGCCGCCCGGCATGCAACCCCGGACCGGCCAGCGCGCGCATCGGTCCCCTTTCGGACAAAACTCGCCTATAGGCTGCGCGCAAGCATGGGCGGCGAGCGCCCTGAGGGGCAAGGCCGGCGGCGCGCGGAACGAGGCGCGGCGCGTGAGGATCACGAGACCATGGACCGCATCCACATCACCGGCGGCGTGCCGCTCAACGGCACGATCCCGATTTCGGGGGCGAAGAACGCCGCCCTGCCGCTGATGATCGCGAGCCTGCTCACCGGCGACACCCTGGAACTCGCCAACGTGCCGCGGCTCGCCGACATCGCCGCGCTCACACGCATCCTCGGCAACCACGGCGTCGATCACATGGTGGTCGGCAAGCGCCCGGGGCAGACCACCGAGACCGGCCAGACCATCCGGCTCACGGCGTCGAACGTCATCGACACAACGGCGCCCTACGAACTGGTCTCGACCATGCGCGCGAGCTTCTGGGTGGTCGCGCCGCTGCTCGCCCGCTTCGGCGAGGCCAAGGTCTCCCTGCCGGGCGGCTGCGCCATCGGCACCCGGCCCGTGGACCTCCTGATCATGGCGCTGGAAAAGCTCGGCGCGCAGATCGAGATCGATGCCGGCTACGTCGTCGCGCGTACGAAAAACGGCCTGCGCGGCGCCGAGATCGACTTTCCGAAGGTCACCGTCGGCGGCACCCACGTGGCGCTGATGGCGGCCTCGCTCGCCTACGGCACCACGGTGATCTCCAACGCCGCCCGCGAGCCGGAGGTGGTAGATCTGGCCGACTGCCTGATCAAGATGGGCGCCCGCATCCAGGGCGCCGGCACGCCGCGCATCGTGATCGAGGGCGTCGCCCGCATGAACGGCGCCCGCCACGAGGTGCTGCCCGACCGAATCGAGACCGGCACCTACGCCATGGCGGTGGCGATGACCGGTGGCGACGTGGTGCTGGAGAACACCCGCGCCGACCTGCTGCACTCGGCCCTCGACATCCTCTCGACCACCGGCGCCGAGATCACCCAGGTTCCCGGGGGCATCCGCGTCCGGCGCAACGGCGGCGGGATCGCGGCGGTGGACGTGACCACCGACCCGTTCCCGGGCTTCCCCACCGACCTGCAGGCGCAGTTCATGGCGCTGATGACCCTGGCCAACGGCCAGTCGCAGATCCGCGAGACCATCTTCGAAAACCGCTTCATGCACGTGCAGGAGCTGGCCCGCCTCGGCGCGAAGATCCGCCTCGAGGGGGATCTGGCGATCGTCGAGGGCGTGGAGCGCCTCAAGGGCGCGCCCGTGATGGCGACGGACCTGCGCGCCTCGGTATCGCTGGTGATCGCGGGGCTGGCGGCCGAGGGCGAGACCCAGATCAACCGGGTCTACCACCTCGACCGCGGCTTCGAGGCCCTGGAGGCCAAGCTCGCCCGCTGCGGCGCGCGGATCGAGCGCGTGCGGGCCTGAGGCCCGAAAGCCCGAGCCTCGGCCGGGCCGCAATCGGAGCGGTGCGGGGCCGGCCGATCGCGGGCAGTGCCGGTTGGGCGTGCTTCTGAATTTGCGAGACGAGAATCGATCGACGTCAATCGGTTTCACGAGCCGTCAGGAAAGAAGACAGATTTTATTCTTATCATCGTCGTGCGTCAGGCGTATTGCTTGGACGATAAGCTTCGGTCTCCGGCAAGAAATTTTAACGCATACCTGCGACAAGATCTGGCTCAAGCTCTTCGAGCATCTTCGAGACGGATCGATGTCGGTATTCTCACGCCTCGAGGCACGCCTGCCCGCCATGACCATCGGGCTCGCTCTCCTGAGCGCCACGGCGATGGGCGGGTACAGTTGGTACTCGGCCCGGGCCGGGTTGGTGGATGCGGCACGCGAGCGGCTGCAACTCGCCGCCGACGCGCGGCGCGACGGGGTCGAGCTGGTCGCCGACCGCATGCAGGCCGACTTCCTCACGGTGGCGGCGCACCCGCAGGTGGTGTCGAACGTCGCCGACCTGATCGAGACCCTCGATCCCGCGAAGCCCGACTATGCCGGCCTCCTCGCCGCCTTCCGGGCGCCCGAGACGGCCGCGGCCCGCATCGCGCTCGACGGCACCGCGACCAACACGATGTACGGGCGGCGGCACGCGAAGGTGCAGGAGGTCGGCCGCAAGCTTCTGGCGCAGGCGGGCTACGCCGACCTGCTGGTGCTCGATGAGGGCGGGCGCGTCGTCTACACCACCACCAAGGGCGAGGACTTCGCCCGTCCGGTCTCCGATCCGGCGCTGCGGGGAACGGGGCTCGCGCGGCTGTTCGAGCGCCTCAGGGCGGCCGATCCCGAAGCCGCCCTGTTCGAGGACTTCGCGGCCTATCCGGTCGACGCCGGGCCATCCGCCTTCATCGGCCGCGCGGTGACGAAGCGCGCCAACGTCGCCATGGGCACGGCGCAGGCGGCCGAGCGCATCGGCTACGTCGTGATGCGGGTCGGGCCGGCCCTGTTCGACCGCACCCTGTCGAAGCGCACCGGCCTCGGCGAGACCGGGCAGATGCTCTCGGCCGGCGCCGACGGCCTGCTGCGCACCCAGCCGCCGCTCAACCCGGACGCGAAGGCCGGCAGCCCCCTGGGCGCGCTCGGGATCGCCCCGAGCCGCCTCACGGAGGGGCGGCCGTTCGACTTCGAGGCCCCGGAAGGCCGGCGCCTGGCGGCGTCCTCCGTCGTCTCGGTGCTCGGGGCGCCCTGGACGGTGATCGCCGAGCAGAGCTTCGGCGAGGCGATCGGCGCCGTCTCGACCCTGTCGCGCACGCTTGCCCTGGTCGGGCTCGGGGTGCTCGCCGGCACCGCCATCCTCGGCCTGCTGCTGGCCCGATCGATCGTGCGGCCGCTCGGCGCGCTCACCGCGGCGCTTAAGGCCCTGGCCGCCCGGCAGGCGCTGGAGCAGGTGCCCGGCAGCACCCGGCGCGACGAGATCGGCGACATCGCCCGGGCCGTGGTGACCATCCGCGACGTCTCCCTCGAGGAGGCCGCGGCGCAGTTGAAGACGACCGAGGCCACCCGCCTGCGCGAGGAGCAGGCGCGCCGCGCCCTCCTGCGCGACCTCGCCGAACGCTTCGAGCGCTCGGTCGGCGGCATCGTCGCGCGGGTCGCCTGCTCGGTGGCCGGGCTGCAGGCCGCCTCGGGCGGCATGCGCGACGCGGTCGAGGGCACCTCGCAACGGTCGAGCAGCGTCGCGACCACCGCCAACGAGACCGCCCAGAACGTCAACACCGTCGCCGCGGCGGCCGAGGAGCTCGGGGCCACGGTCCAGGAGATCGGGCGGCAGGTCGAGCAGGCGGCGGAGATGTCGGACGGCGCGGTGCGCGAGGCGACGCGGACGCAGGCCGCCATGGACGCGCTGGCCGCGGCCGCGACCCGGATCGGCGACGTCGTCGGCCTGGTCTCGACCATCGCCGGCCAGACCAACCTGCTGGCGCTCAACGCCACGATCGAGGCGGCGCGCGCCGGGGAGGCGGGCCGCGGCTTCGCGGTGGTGGCGGCGGAGGTGAAGGACCTGGCCTCGCAGACGGCGCGGGCGACGGGGGAGATCGGCCAGCAGATCGCCTCGATCCAGGCAGCCGCGGGCGAAGCCTCCGAGGCGATCCATGCGATCGCCGGGCGGATCGAGGCGATGAACCGGGTGTCGACCAGCATCGCCGCCGCGGTGGAGGAGCAGGGCGTCACGACCCAGGAGATCGTGCGCAACATGGGCGAGGCTTCGGCCGGGACCAGCGCGATGACGGCGGACATCGCCGCGGTCGCCAGCGCCGCGAACGCAGCCGGCAGCGAGGTCGCGGCGGTGCTGCTCGCCTCGGACGCGCTGGCCGGCCAATCGGAGGAACTGCGCGCCGAGGTCGGCAGCTTCCTGGCGGGCGTCCGCGCCGCCTGAGCGGCGCGGGTCGTTCGGCGGCTCGGCCCTGGGGGCCGGCGCGCTCCCGACCGAAGGCGGGGATCGGGGAGGGATCATGCTCTCCGAGCTCGCCCAGGACAGCAGCTCGCCCAGGACGCTCGCACCAGCCCGCGCGGTTCGCGGCGCCGAAGGCCTAAAACACGAAGGGCCGCCCGGCCCGATGGCTGGACGGCCCCCCCGCAAGGCGGGATCGCGGCGATCAGCGGCCGATGGCGCCGCGCTTGAAGCCGAAGCCCGGGACTTCACAGCCGCAGGACGAGTTGAACGGCGCGGGGCGGGTCACGCAGTTGCCGCGGGCGGTGACGCAGATGCTGCCGCCGCGGCCGCCGCCGCGGAAGTCGTCGCGGTCGCGGCGGCGCTCGTAGCGGTCCTCCTCGTAGTCGCGACGGCGCGGGCGGTCTTCGTCGTAGCCGCGGTCGAACCGGCGCGGGCCGCCGTACTCGTTGCCGTAATACTGGGCGCTGGCCCCGGTCGCGCCGAGGGTCGTCCCGAGGGTCAGGGCGGCGATGGCCGCGAGGGTGTAGCGCTTGATGGTCATGGGATGTGTCCGTCTCCGGTCCGAGATCGACGTGGGGTCTACGATTGGCTGCCTGAACGGCGGCTGAGGCCGGCGCAACAGCTGTCCGCGCCCCGGCCTCGACGCTCAACGCGCCAGACTGCGCATCGGCCGTCCCGATCCTCCGGTATGGTGGATGCGAGGGACCGGACACCATCCGCCGCGGCTCGTGCGACCCGGCCGCGGTTGCCGGAAGCGGCCGGTCTCGCTACTGACGCGGGCGAAAATGTTTCCCGTGAAACCCTCTCCGGAGCGGCCCGCCGACATGGAGCTTCTCAAGCTCGCCGCCCTCGACGCCGAGGACCTCACCGTGATCTCGGCCCACCTGCAGGATGCGGTGCTGAACGTCGCCGACCTCACGTTCCTAGCCGCCGAGCACCGCTTCGTGCTCGCGCTGCGCCGGTTCGATTGGCAGAGCCCGGAGACGCCGCGGCGACGGCTCGCCGGCCTGCATTTCGAGCGCGTGCTCGGGGTTCGCACCCGCGGCCTGACGCCGGGGGACGCGCCCTTGAGCCTGCTCGCGATCACCTTCGAGGAGACCGAGGCGCCCTCGGGCCTGGTCACGCTGCTGTTCTCGGGCCAGGCCGCGATCCGCCTCGAGGTCGAGTGCATCGAGGTACGGATGAAGGACCTCGGCCCGGTCTGGGAGGCCGAGAGCCGCCCGGGCCACGCGGCGCCCGTGCCCGGCCCGTCGGCTTGAGCCGTCGCGCCCCACACCATCAAGAGAAGCACGCGCCGATGATCCGCCTCGATAGCAGCGACCCGACCTTCGCGGAGGATTTCGCCCGGCTGCTCACGGTCAAGCGCGAGATCTCGGAGGACGTGGACGAGACCGTGCGCGGCATCATCGCCGGCGTGGTGAAGGGCGGCGACACCGCGCTCGTCGACTACACCCGTCAATTCGACCGGCTCGGCGAGGGCTTCACCGCGTCCGCCTTGCGGGTCACCGAGGATGAGATCGCCGCGGCGCTCCAGGCCTGCCCGCCCGAGGCACTGGAGGCTTTGCGCTTCGCCGCTGCCCGGATCGAGGCGTTCCATGCGGGCCAAGTCCCCGGCGACCGGATGGAGACCGACGCCCTCGGCGTCACCTCGGGCTGGCGCTGGACCGCGCTGGAATCGGTGGGGCTCTACGTGCCCGGCGGCACGGCGAGCTACCCGTCCTCGGTGCTGATGAACGCGATCCCAGCGCGCGTCGCCGGCGTGCCGCGGATCGTCATGGTCGTGCCGATGCCCGACGGGCAGTCGAACCCGTTGGTGCTCGCCGCCGCGCACCTGTCGGGCGTGCACGAGGTCTACCGCGTCGGCGGGGCGCAGGCGGTGGCTGCGCTGGCTTACGGCACCGAGACGATCGCCCCGGTCGCCAAGGTCGTCGGCCCCGGCAACGCCTACGTCGCGGCGGCCAAGCGCCGGGTGTTCGGGCAGGTCGGCATCGACATGATCGCCGGCCCCTCCGAGGTGCTGATCCTGGCAGACGGCCACGCCAACCCCGACTGGATCGCCGCCGACCTCCTGGCCCAGGCCGAGCACGATGTGGCGGCCCAGTCGATCCTGATCACCGACAGCGCGGAACTCGCCGAGGCCGCGGAGGCCGCCGTCGAGCGGGCGCTGACCACCCTGCCGCGCCAGGAGATCGCGCGGGCGAGCTGGCGCGACTACGGCGCGATCGTCCGGGTGAGGCACTTCGACGAGGCGGTGCCCCTGGTCGATCGCCTCGCGCCCGAGCACCTGGAGATCGAGACGCAGGACGCCGAGGCGCTGTCCAAGAAGATCCGCAACGCCGGGGCGATCTTCCTCGGCTCCCACACGCCCGAGGCCATCGGCGACTACGTCGGCGGCCCCAACCACGTGCTGCCGACGGCGCGCTCTGCGCGGTTCTCCTCGGGCCTCGGCGTCCTCGACTTCATGAAGCGCACCACGATCCTCGCCTGCACGCCGGAGAGCTTGCGGGCGCTCGGCCCCGCGGCGATAACGCTGGGCCGGTCGGAGGGCCTCGAGGGGCATGCCCGCTCCGTCGCGATCCGGCTGAACCTGTAGGGGCATGCGCACGATGTCGGAGGCCAAGGGGACTGAGACGCAGGCTGAGAAGCCGGCCGGGAAGGGCACGGACCGCCTGGTCTCGGTGGCGCTCGACGAGGACTCGATCGGCCGCGGCAACCCCGACCAGGAGCACGAGCGCGCCATCGCGATCTTCGACATCATCGAGGACAACCACTTCGCCATCCCCGGTCGCACCGGCCCCTACGCGCTCCACCTCGGGCTCGTGGAGAACAAGCTCTCCTTCGCGATCCAGTCGCCGTCGGGCGAGCCGGTGATGACCCATCTGCTGTCGCTGACGCCTTTCCGCCGGGTGATCCGCGACTACGAGATGATCTGCGAGAGCTACTACAACGCCATCCGCACCGCCTCGCCGACGCAGATTGAGGCGATCGACATGGGCCGGCGCGGCCTGCACAACGAGGCCTCTGAGACCTTGAAGGAGCGGCTCTCCGGCAAGGTCGACCTCGACCACGACACCGCGCGGCGGCTGTTCACCCTGATCTTCGCCTTGCACTGGAAGGGCTGAGGTGGCGTTGCGCCGCCCCGAGCGCGCTCCGCCGAAGTGGGCACCGGTTCGGCGTCAGAGCGCGCGGCATCGCGGAGTCTCGGCATCGCTTCCGATCGCGACGCGATCGGAAGCGATGCCGGGTCCGCACCGACGCTGAAAGCCCACGCGCGATGGACGTCCTCGTCCCGCCTCAGCCCGGCGACCTCGTCGTGCCGCGCAAGCGCCGGGTGCAATCGGTGCTGTTCATGTGCAACTTCAACGCCGTGCGCTCCCCCGCGGCGGAGGTGATCGCGCGCCACTACTTCGGCAAGTCGGTCTACGTGCAATCGGCCGGCGTGCGCTCGGGCGAGCCGGTCGACCCGTTCATGGTCGCGGCGCTGGACGAGATCGGCATCGACGCCAAGAAGCACCGGCCGCGCACCGTCGAGGAGCTCGACGAGTGGGAGGGGCTGAACTTCGACCTGATCGTGACGCTCGCCCCCGAGGCCCACCACAAGGCGCTGGCCCTCACCCATACGCTCGCCGCCGACGTCGAGTACTGGCAGACGGCCGACCCGACCATCCTCCAGGACGCCTCGCGCGACCAACGCATGGACGCCTATCGCGACGTCCGCGACGGGCTGACCTACCGGATCAAGATGCGGCTGAAGGGGTAGGGGACACGGGGCGCTGGTTTTCTTCCCTCCTCGCAGAAGGGGAGGGGGACGCGGCTCCGCGTGCCCTCAGGCCTCGATCCGGCGCATCCCCGTCACCGCGCCATAGCTGTTGGCCTCGATCCGCGCGGCCGCCTGGCGCAGGGGCTCGATCGCCACCGCCATGTGGTGGCCGTTGGCGTGGAGCAGCGTGTCGGCGTCGAGCATCAGGCCGGTATGGCCGCGCCAGTCGACGAAGTCGCCGCGGCGTAAGCCCTCGAAGGCGAGCGGCAGGGGCCGGCCGACGGCGCGGGCCTGCTGGTCGGCGTCGCGCGGGCAGGGGAGGCCGGCAAGATCCAGGCAGAGCTGGACCAGGCCCGAGCAGTCGAGGCCGAGGCTGGTGCGCCCGCCCCACAGGTATGGGGTGCCGACGAGCCGTTCGGCGGTGCCGGCATAGTCCGGCGTCGTCCGGTCGAGCGGCGCGCAATGGGCCGAAAACACGAAGGCGTCGCCGACCCGCACGAAGTCGCCCTCCGTCCCCGCGACCGCGATCCGCGCGCCGAGGCTCAGATGGCCGAGCGCCGGGCGCTTCATGTCGGGGGCGGGGTAGAGGAAGCTGCGCAGCGCCGTCACCCGGTGGGTCGGGGCCGGGTCGGCCGGGCCGAGGCTCGCCGTGGGCAGGTAGCCGACATAGCCGTCGCGCACGAGCTGGACCCAGGCGAACCCGTCGCGAACCTCGTACAGGGTCACCGCGTCGCCCATCACCGCCTCCGTTTCGAGGCCGGCTTCCGCACGCGGCGTCCGGCGCAAGGGGGCCGCCGGGATCACGACCTGCCGTGGCTCGCCGGCGACGAAGCGTGCCGCCTCAACTGTGCCGCGTAGGCGGATGTCGGCGAGATCCGGCCGAGCCGGCGTTGTCCGCGGGTCGTGGGTCAGGGTTTCGCTACGCGACATGACGGCTCGGGTTTTCAGGCGGTTCGAGCTTGCAGGATCGGCTTCCGCCGTGACCGAACCACGCCTGTGCCGATCGCCCATGCTGCGCCATTTCGACGCAGTACTGTGACGCGCGAGGTGGCAATTGCATCATGAATGCGCTGACGCCGTCGAAGACAGATGAGCGGCCTGCCTGTCCATTCGGCACCCTCGGTCCATGCAGGGGCCGACCGCGCCGGCCGCGTTTTGATGCAGTGCACAATGGCCTCGAATCGGGTAGGGTCCGAGGATGACGAGCGCGAGCCCAGCCGTGAAGAAGTCGAAGAAGAGCTTTGCCGACCTGCCGCCGATCCGGGTCCGCCGCGAGCCGCCGACCATCGTCGAGGCGGTGATCGCCGCGCAGGACCTGTCCGACGACCTGGAGCAGCAGATCGAGATCGCCGCCGGGCTGATCGGCCTGCCCGCGGACGAGGTTCGCCCGCACGTCGTGGCGGCGGTGAAGGCCAAGCCGGAGCGGATGCCGGAGCGCATCATCGCCCAGGCCGGCCCGAGCCGCGCGCCCCGCACCGTCATCGTCGAGCGCCGCACCCGGCCGCCGGTGATCGTCGAGCGCCGCGGCCGCCCCCTCGACCCGCGGCGCTGAGGTCGCCCGCGGATCGCGTCCAGGTTCGGTGCTACCAGGCGAGGGTCTCGCCGCGGTAGTCGAGGTACATTGTGCCGGGCTGGCCGAGCCGGGCCTCGATGACGTCGGCCATGCCGCCGACGCTGGTCGCCACGTCGATGTCCGCCTCGGCGCCCCCCATTTCGGTCCGCACCCAGCCCGGATGCATCAGAACCACGCTCAAGGCCTCCGCCTGGTGGCGGATCGCGAAGCTACGCACCAAGGTGTTCAGCGCCGCCTTGCTGGCGCGGTAGTTCTCCCAGCCGCCCGAGGTGTTGAGCCCGACGCTGCCGAGGATCGAACTCATGAACACCAGGCTGCCGCCGGGCGCGAGGCGGTCGCGGAAGGTCTCCGCGAAGCGCACTGGGCTGATCGCGTTGGTGAGGTAGACCTGCGCCGCGACCTGCCGCGGCACCGCGTGCAGCGGATCGTGCGCTTGCGTCGCGACGCCGGCGACCACGAACACCAGATCGAAGGTCTGCGATGCGAGCCGGTCGTGCAGGCCTGAGACCGCCGCGTCGTCGTCGATGTCGGCCGTCTCGATCGTCAGCGCCTCGAATTTCAGGGCGGCGAGCCCCGGCGATGCGTTGCGCTGGGTCGCGGTGACGCGCCAGCCGCGCCCCAGAAAGGTCTCGACAAGCCCGAGCCCGAGGCCGCGCGAGGCCCCGACGATGAGCGCGTTCTTCTGAGTATTCGCCATGGGATCTCTCCTTCCGGGCGGTTTCGGCGCCGGTGCTGAGAAGGTGGATTGACCGAGCGACGGGGGAAGCGCCGGCCCGGATCCCCGGTGTGCCGCCGCACGTTCGGGGCTGCAGTTTGAAAGATGCACGCACGGAACGCCGCGCTCTACCTCCCCACTGAAGCCAACGAGCCCCTTCATACATATCGCCACGCATCCCGAGCGAGGCGCGAGTCTCCTCTCCCGGTCGGGAAGGGGGACAGGGTAAGGGGTGTGCCCTTTCCGGATCGACCTGACCCCTCACCCCAATCCTCTCCCGAACGGGAGAGGGGGCCGCACTGTGCTCCGCGCGATCAGCCCGGTGCCGGAACGGACATGTGTGAATCTGCAAGCCGCTGCGGGGGAGAAAGACGCGGGCCGTCGTCCTTCTCGCGATATGCAACGGGTTCGACGGGGCGTGCCCTTGCCCGCTCAATCCCCCGTCTGCACCGCCCAGGTGGCGTGGCGGATGCCGGGTTGGGTCGCCAGCGCCGCCACCACCGCGTCGAGGTCCTTGGCCGCCACCGCGCTGGCGATGAGGGTCGCGACCACGTCCACCACCGCGTCGCCGCGCTCCTCCACCGCGACGCCGCCGACCGGGTAGCCCGCCGCCTCGAGCCGCTCGACCAGCATGTCCTGCGCCGGGCCGGCCGCACCGGGGGCGGTGGTGACCTGGACCTCGTAGGTCGCCTCCGTGGCACTCTCGTCGATCGGGAAGCGGTTGATCGCGTTGACGAGCGGGCGCAGCAGGGTGTTGCAGGCCAGGACGGCGACGGCGACGAACAGCGCCTCCAGCGGCAGGTCCGCCCCGGCGAAGGCGCCGACTGCGGCCGAGCACCACAGGGTCGCTGCCGTGTTGAGGCCGCGGACGTTCATACCCTCCTTCATGATCACGCCGGCGCCGAGGAAGCCGATGCCGGAGATCACGTAGGCGACGGTGCGGGTGGCGCCCTCGGCCCCCGTCAGCTGCATGCCGAGGTCGACGAAGGCGGCGGCCCCCACCGCCACCAGCACCGCCGTGCGCAGGCCGGCGGTGCGCTGGCGGTACTGACGCTCGGCGCCGATCAGGGTGCCGAGCACGAAGGCGACGACCAGGCTGATCGCCGAGTTGACCGGTTCGGGGAGGGGCGTGGGCAGAAGGACCATCCGGTCTCCTAGACGGACGCGCATGACGCTTCCGTGACGATCTCCGCTACCACCGCAGGTCGCGGCGGGATTGACGGGTGCCCCGGGCAGCGGGCACACCGGCCTGGCTCATGGATCGCTCAAGAATCCAGGTGCCGCGGCCACGTCCGCGGCGTTCGACGAGGAGACTTGCAGGATGAAGGCTCACCTACAGTCGGCCGGGCTTTTCCGCGCATGAGCGGTGGCATGAGCGGTGCCGCTCTCGCTGAGCGCCCCGGCGCCGTCTCCGATCCGTTGCGGGCCCGCATCCTCGAACTTCGCGCCGGTTTGGAGCACGGGCTCATCGGCTGCGAGGGCTTGGTCGAGCGCCTGATGATCGGGCTGCTCACCGGCGGCCACCTGCTGATCGAGGGCGCGCCGGGGCTCGCCAAGACCCGTGCCGTCAAGCGGCTCGCCGACGGGCTCGACGGCTCCTTCGCCCGCATCCAGTGCACGCCCGACCTGATGCCGGCGGATCTGACCGGCACCACGGTGTGGCGGCAGGACGCCGGCACCTTCGAGTTCCTGCCCGGCCCCCTGTTCCACTCGCTGATCCTCGTGGACGAGGTGAACCGCGCGCCGCCGAAGGTGCAGTCGGCCCTGCTCGAGGCGATGGCGGAGGGCCAGATCACCGTCTCGGGCACGACCCATCCCCTCGCCGACCCGTTCATGGTGGTGGCGACCCAGAACCCAATCGAGCATGCGGGCACCTTCCCGCTGCCCGAGGCGCAGCTCGACCGCTTCCTGCTCCACGTCGTCGTCGGCATGCCGGACGAGGCCTCCGAGCGGAAGATCCTCGACCTCGTCGAGGGCGAGCTCAACCACCACGGCGAGGCGATGCCGGTGAAGCTCTCGGTCGCCGAGGTGCTGGCCGCACGCGAGGCCGCGCTGAAGACCTACGTCTCGCCGGCCTTGAAGGACTACCTCGTGCGCATCGTCGCAGCGACGCGCACCGATTCCGCCGCGCCCGAGCTTCGCGCCGCGATCGAGCATCCGGCCTCGCCCCGCGGCACCCTGGCGCTGATGGTGGCCGGCAAGGCGCGGGCCTACCTCCACGGCCGCGACCACGTCATCCCCGAGGACGTGGCGGATCTCGCCGCCGACGCGCTCTCCCACCGCATCGGCCTGACCTGGCGCGCCGCCGCCGAAGGCCTCACCACCCGCGGCATCGTCGCCGGGCTGGTGCAGCGGGTGCGGGCGCTCTGAGGGTGCGGGCACCCGCATGACCGCCTCAGCCGCCCCCGAGGCGAACCCGGCCTTCCACCTCTCCGGCGAGGCCCTAATGGGCCTGCGCCACCTCGCCCGCCGCGGTGTCACGCCGGCGACGCGGACGCTGGCGGGGCTGCCCGGCGGCATCGTCACCCGGCGGCGCGGGCGCGGGTCGGAGCCCGACGACGTGCGGCTGTGGTCGGAGGGCGACGACCGGCGCCACATCGACCGAAACGCCACCGCGCGCACCGGCATCCTGCACGTGCGCACCCACCACGACGAGCGCGACCGCGCCGTGGTGCTGCTCGCCGACTTCCGGCCCTCGATGCTGTTCGGCACCCGCCGGGCGCTGCGCTCGGTCGCGGCGGCCGAAGCGCTGGCGCTGCTCGGCTGGCGCGTGGTCGGCGACGGCGGCCGCGTCGGCCTCGTGGTCGCGGGCGGCGACGCGCCGACCGCGTTGCGCCCGGCCGGCGGCGAGCGCGCGATGACGGCGATCACCGGCGCCCTCGCGTCGGCCCACGCCCGCGCGCTCGCGCTGCCCACAGCCGACGACCCGCCCCTCGACGCGCTGCTGACGCTCGCCCGCAGCCTGCTGCCGTCCGGCGGACACCTCGTCATCGCCTCGGCGCTGGACAGCCCCGGCGCCGACTTCGACCGTCTGCTGACGCTGCTCGCCGAACGCCTCTCGATCCGTCTGATCCTGGTGAGCGACGCCTTCGAGCGGACCCGCCCGCCGGGCTTCTATCCCTTCGCCCTGCCCGACGGCCGCCGCGGCACGGTGCAGGCCGCCCGCCAGCCCACGCGCGAGCCGGCCCCCGGGCGGCTCCCCGCCGACGAGCGCTTGGCCGACTACGCCCGCCGCGGCATCGAAGGCCTGCGCCTCGACGTCGAGGCCGGCCCGGAGGCCTACGCCCCGCTGATGGAACGGCTCGATGCGGTTTTGTGAAGCCGCTGGCATTTCCTTCTCACCCCCGCAGAGGGGGGAGTGGATGCGCACGCCCAGGTGCGGAGAACCATGACCCCCGCCGACGCTCCGTCCACCCTCGACGCCCTGCGCGGGCTTCACCTGCCGAACCAGGTGGCGGGGGCGATCTCCGGCGAGGTCGTCGTCGCGATCCTCGCGGGATTCGCCGCCGCGCTGCTCGTCGGGCTGGTGCGCTATCTTCGTGTCCGCGCCCGCGCCACTCTGCGCCGGGCGGCGTTGCGCGACTTGTCCGCCGCACGAAGCCTCGATCCGGACGCGCGCCTCGTGGCACAGGCCCGGCTGCTGCGCCGCCTCGCCCGCACCCTGCACGGCGAGGCGGCCGCCGCGGCGCAAGGGACGGCATGGGCGCAGAGGCTCGACGGGCTGTTTTCCACCACCTTTTTCACGGCGGGCGCCGGGCGCACCCTCGTCGAGGGGCTCTACCGCCGCGGCGACCGGCCGGACCCGGCCGCCCTCGACGCCGAGCTCGGGCGCCTGATCGGGCGGATCCGCGGATGAGCCTGCTCCCGGCCTGGGTCACGGCGCTCGCCTCCGCGTTCGATTGGGCCGCGCCGCTGGCGCTGCTGCTCCTGCCGCTGCCGCTGCTGGTTCAGCGCTTCGTCCCGGCGGAAGCCGCGGGCGGCAGCGGCGCGTTGCGCGTCCCGCCCTCGCTGGTGGCGCAGGCGGAGGCCGGCGCCGACGTCGCCGCCCGCGGCCGGCGCCGGACCTGGGCGATCTGGACCCTGTGGGCGGCGCTCGTCGTGGCGCTCGCCGGTCCGCGCCTCGTCCTGCCGGCGACGGCGCTGCCGGCCTCGGGCCGCGAGATCATGCTCGCCATGGACCTGTCCGGCTCGATGGAGCGACGCGACTTCTCCCTCGACGGCGAGACCGTGAACCGACTCGTCGCGGTCAAGCGCGTCGGCGCCGACTTCATCCGCCGCCGGGCCGGCGACCGCATCGGCCTGGTGATCTTCGCCGACCAGGCTTTCGTGGCCGCCGGGCTCACCTTCGACACGGCGAGCGTGGCGCGGGCCCTGGAGGATGCGACCATCGGCCTCGTCGGCCGTTCCACCGGCATCGGCGACGGCCTCGGGCTGGCGCTGCGCCGGCTCGACCCGAAGGATTCCGGCGGCGAGGGGCAACCGGTCGCGTCCTCGAAGGCGGTGATCCTGCTCTCCGACGGCGCCAACAACGCCGGCCAAACCACGCCGAAGGACGTGGCGGCGCTGGCGAAGGAGCTCGGGATCAAGGTCTACACGATCGCGCTCGGTCCCCGCGACATGGCCGACGCCGACGGCGAGCAGGACGTGGTCGACACCGAGACGCTCCGGGAGATGGCCGAGATCACCGGCGGCAAGGCCTTCCGGGTGAAGACCACCGACGACCTCGTCGCGGTCGCCGACGCCATCGACACCCTGGAGGGGGGCCGTGCCAAGGCCCCCCCGGTGCCTCTGCGCCACGACCTCTGGCCCTGGCCCGCGGCGCTGGCCTTCGCCTGCGCCGGGCTGCTGCTGGCCTCCCGGAGGCGGGGATGAAGCGTCTTCGTTCTAGTCTCTTCGAGCGGGCGCGAGACTTCGGCGCGACCAATACCGCGCATCCCCTCTCCCCGCCTGCGGGGAGAGGGCCGTGCCGACCTCGTCGTCGGCGCGGCGAGGCGGCAGCCGAAGGTGAAGGGGTGCTTCCGGACGCCCGCCTTCGGCAACGCCCCCTCACCGCCGCTTCGGCTTCGCCTGCGCTTCCCGCAGGCACGACGAGGTGCCTGCGGGCCTCTCCCCGCCTGCGGGGAGAGGGGGGCCCTCTCCACCGAGGGAGCGTTCGGCGATGACCCTCTTCGACGCCTACGCGCTCCTACGCCCCTGGTGGCTGCTGGCGATTCCCGTGATCGCCGTGCTGGCCTTCCGGGCCGCCGCCCGCGCGGCGCCGCTCGGCGATTGGGCGCGGGCGGTCGACCCGGCGCTGATGGCGCTGATGGTCCGGCGCGGCGCCGTGCTCGGCGGCCGGCGGCAGGCGAACCTCGCGGCCGCCACCGCCGCGGGGGTCGTCGCACTGGCGCTCACGGGACCCGCCGTCGAGCGCAAGGACGCGACGACCTTCCGCAACCTCGACGCGACGGTGATCGTCGCCGACCTGTCGCGCTCGGTCGCTGAGGGCGGCGGGCTCAAGGACCTGCGCCAGACCGCGCAAGGCGTGGCCGAGGCCGCCGGCACCCGGGCGGTGGCGCTGGTGGTCTATGCCGGCGACGCCTACGTCGCCACCGGGCCGACCACCGACCGCGACAGCTTCGGCACCACCCTGTTCGCGCTGGACGCCGACACGGTGCCCGACCGCGGCAGCCACCCGGAGCGCGGGCTGGCCCTGGCGCGGCGCACCCTGGAGGAGGCGGGGGCGCTGGCCGCCGACGTGGTGCTGATCACCGACGGCGACGGCATCGGCGACGCGGCGTTGCGCGAGGCGGAGGCGATGCGGGCCAAGGGCTGGCGCGTCCAGGGGCTGTTCGTGCCGACGCACAAGACCTTGCCGCCCGGCGCGCCGAAGACCGACCGGGCGGCCCTCGACCGGCTGGTCTCGGCCGGCGGCGGGGTCGCGGCCGACCTGTCGGCGCCGGCCCCCGTGCTCGACGCGGTGGGCGCCGGCACGGCCCAGCACCTGGCCGCGGGCGGCTACGCGGTGCTCGCCTTCGCCGACCTCGGCCGCTGGCTGCTGCTGCTGGCGCTGGTGCCGGCGCTGATCCTGTTCCGGAGGAGTGCGTGATGGCAGCCCGCGTGCTCGGCCGCCTGCCTGTCTCTCCCACCCTTTCGGCCGCCCTCTCGCGCGGCTGGCGGCGCTGGGCGCGGACCGTCGGGATCGCGGCGGCCGGCGCCGGCATCCTGGCGCTGCTGTTGGTCTCGCAGCCGCGCACCGGCCTCGGCCGCCTGCTGATGGGGGTCGGACTGCCCTCAGTGGCGCTCGCGATCCTCGACGACCCGGCCTGGCGCGGGCCGGCGCTCTACGAGGCCGGGCGCTACGACGAGGCCGCGGCGCTGTTCCGCAACGGCGGCCGGCGCAATTCGTACAACCTCGGCAACGCACTCGCCCGGATGGGCGACTATGCCGGCGCGATCGAGGCCTACGACGCGGCGCTGCAGTTCAACCCGCGCGACGCCGACGCGCAGGCCAACCGCTCGCTGCTCGCCAAGCTCGTCGCCGAGGCGATCGACCGCAAGGGCGGCGGCACCGCCAACGGCTCGGCGCAGTACGGCGCCCGCTACAACAACACCGCCAACCAGGAGAAGGACGAAACGCTCCAGGCCAATTCCAGCGGCGAAGGCCTGGCCGGCAACAAGGAGTCGAGCTCGTCCGCCTCGATCCCCGGCAACAGCAAGGTCGCGCGCCGGGGCCAGGCCGAGCAGCAGACCGTGGAATCCGGTCGCGGCGAGGCCCGCGGTTCGGCCGGCGACGCCGCCGGGCGCGGCCGCACCGGCGGCGGCTCGGCGATGGTGGCCGAGGCCCCCGAGAAGGAGGTGCGACGCGTCACCAAGAGCTTCGAGGCCCACGAGATCCGCCCCGACCGCCTCTGGCTCCAGACCCTGCCGGACGACCCCGGCCGCTACCTCAAGCTCCGCATCAAGGCCGAGCAGACCCGCCGCATCGAAGCCGGCACGAGCATGCCCGCCGGGAGCAACCCATGGTGACGGCTTTGGACGCGACGAGCCCGATCCCAATCCCGAGGGATGCGCTGGAGACGCCGCGCGGCTCCTTCTCCCATGGGGAGAAGGGTGGGATGAGGGGCGTGACCTCTCCGGCACGTTCTCGTCCCTCACGCCGACCCTCTCCCGCCCGGGAGAGGGGGCCCGCGCCCGCTCCGGCGACGTTCCGTCGTCACGCCCGCGGGTGGATCGGTGCGCTGCTCGCGCTCCTGTTCGTCACTCAGCCCGCCCGCGCCGAGGTCGAGCCCGGCGACCTCACCCTCACGGTGACCCCTGAGCTGAACGGCAACGCCGCGCCCTTCGTACGCGAGATGGTGCTGCTCAAGATCCACGGGGTCTACAAGCAGCAGATCCTGCTCGAGGAGGTGATCCAGCCGACGCTGGCCAACTTCAGTTGGAGCCAGCTCGGCCGTGACCGCTGGAGCAAGACCAAGCTGAAGGACGGCCAGAGCGCCATCGCCTTCGACCGGGTGATCGCGGTGTTCCCGCACCATGCCGGCGACTTCACCATCGAACCGTTCGACCACCGCCTGACGATCAACGACAACGGCGACCGCCGCGTCGTCGACGTGCGCTCCGGCCCGATCGCCCTGCCGGTCGCGACCTGGACCAAGGAGGGCGGCGGGCCGGACGCCAAGGAGCCGTGGTGGCTGCCGGCGAAGGACGTGACGATCACCGATTCCTGGTCGCCCGACCCGGAGACGGTGAAGCTCGGCGACACCACACGGCGCATCGTGACGGTGGAGGCGCAGGGGATGGTCGCGGAAGGGCTGCCGCCGCGCCCAGTGATGCGCACCCGCGGCATCCTCACCTTCGCCGGCCCGGTCACCCGCGAGACCCTGATCACCCCCGCCGGGCCGGTGGCGCGCGCCACCTACCAGTGGGACGTGAAGGCCGGCGTGCCCGAGATCATCCCGCTCGACGCGATCGTGATCCCATGGTTCGACACGGTCTCGCGCACCATGCGCGAGGCCGAGATTCCCGCCCGCCAGATCGGCGGTGGCCTGCCCGACCGGGAGGGCGACCTCGCGCCTCCGCTCGCCGCTGCGCCGTGGGTCGCGGCCGCCGCCGCGCTCGCCGCCTTCGGCCTCGGGCTGGCGCTGATCGGGTTCGGGACGGGCGCCGGCGCGCTGCGCCTGCCGCGCGGCACCCGGGCGGCCCTGCGCCGCGCGGCCGGCACGGGCGACGCCGTGGGCTTCCGTGCGGTGACGCTGTCGGCCGAGCCCGACCTCGCGCAGGCCTGGCGCGCCGATCCCGACACCGCGGCCGGCCTCGCTGCGCTCGACCGCGCGCTCTATGCGCCGGCCGGCCCCGCGAAGCCCGACCTCAAGAGCCTCGCCCGCCGTCTGTCGCGCCCGGTGCGGCGGCCCGCCTCCGGCCCCGGGCCGGCCGACCGCCTCCATCCCCTCGACGGCCCGGTCGACCGCTCCCTCGACCGCCCTGTGCGGGGCTGACCGCGCCGCGAACCGTCAGTCGACCGCGATGGCGACGAGGGAGAACAGGCCGGCCAGCAGCAGGTTGGCGACGAGCACGAGGGCGATCACGGTCATGGACATCTTGTCGGTTGGGGCCGCCGGTCCGGCGCGCCGCATTCCATAGCCCGGCCGCCCGGCCCCGTCCGCAGGGCCGCCAGCGAGCCGCGAAAAGTCCCGCCGGCGATGCAGGCCGGCCACGTCACCGCGGAGCCGCAGGCAAGGGCCGACGACGCGTCCCGACCCACACGTCTTGCGTGTGCAACGCTTTCCCGCCACCATCGTTAACGAACCGTTCACGAATGGGGTGTGGCATGACGATAGGATCGATCGGCGGGGCCCTCACGGCGGCCACGAGCTTCTTCGGCCTCGGTGGCCGCCTGCGTGCGGATGCGCTCCCGGCCCACCCGCAGGCCGACGACGACGTGTTCGAGCCGAATCCCGACGGCTTCGCCCCCGGCGAGCCCTGCTTCGAAGCCGTCGCCGAGGCCCTGGCCGAGGCGGGATACCTCGACGCATGAGGATTTTTTCGCGTCGGGCATGCCCGGCGGGCCGCGTCGTGTATCTGCCTGCGCGAACACATGACGCCGGAGCCACATAACGTTCTTTCTAAGAAACGCGTCGCGCTTCGCGCTTCTCTTCTCTGGCAGGCCATTTCTGTAGAAGGACCCCGTCGCCGTCCGCTCGGTTGAGGCACGCGCCGGAAGAATGATCATGTCTTCCACCGTGTTCCTGGGATGGAAGGACGGCGATCCACCAGTTGACAACGTTCTGTAAAACGAACGAGAACCCGACTTCTTCGTCAGGGACGGTGCCCGATGGGCCGTCGTCCAGCGGTGATGACCGGAGGATCGGCGTGAGCGAGCGGAACGGAACACGGCGCGCGGGACGGATCGGGCGGCGCACGGCGCTGGCGGGGCTGTGCCTGGCCGGCGGCCTGTTCGCGGCGGGCGGCGCTCAGGCGCAGACGGCCCTGCTCAACGTCTCCTACGACCCGACGCGCGAACTCTACCGCGACGTCAACGCGGCCTTCGCGGAGGAGTGGAAGGCCAAGACCGGCGAGACGCTGACGGTGCGCGCCTCCCATGGCGGCTCGGGCTCGCAGGCCCGCACGGTGATCGACGGCGTCGACGCCGACGTGGTGACGCTCGGCATCCCCTCCGACATCGACGCGATCGCCAAGCTGACCAAGAAGATTTCCGCGGACTGGCGCACCAAGCAGCCGAACGACGCGCTGCCCTACACCTCGACGGTGGTGTTCCTGGTGCGCAAGGGCAACCCGAAGGGCGTGAAGGACTGGGGAGACCTCGCCAAGCCCGACATCAAGGTCATCACCCCGAACCCCAAGACCTCGGCCGGCGGACGCTGGAACTTCCTCGCCGCCTGGGGCTACGCCTACAACCAGGACAACGACACGGCCAAGGCCGACGCCTTCGTCGGCACCGTCTACAAGAACGTGCCGGTGCTCGACACCGGCGCGCGCGGCTCCACCGTCACCTTCGCGCAGCGGGGCTTGGGCGACGTGCTGCCGACCTGGGAGAACGAGGCCTACCTCGTGCTGCAGGAGTTCGGCGCCGACAAGTTCGACATCGTCGTGCCGCCGACCTCGATCTACGCCGAGCCGCCGGTGGCGCTCGTCGACGCCAACGTCGACCGCAAGGGCACCCGCAAGCAGGCGGAGGCCTACCTCGCCTTCCTCTACACCGACAAGGCGCAGGCGATCTTCGCCAAGCACCATTACCGCCCGTTCAAGCCCCAGGCCGCGGCCGAGGCCGACCTCAAGCAGCTGCCCGAGATCAAGCTGTTCAAGATCGAGGACCTCCAAGGCAACTGGGACGAGATCCAGAAGAAGAACTTCGACACCGGCGGCCTGTTCGACCAGTTGAGCCGCCAGGGGCGGTAAACGCTCCACGCTTTCCCTCCCCCCTCTGTGGGGGAGGGTGGGCCGCGAGCTAAGTCGGGAGAGGGGAGCGCCCTCTCCGGACTACGCGCTCCCCTCTCCCGACCCTCGCTCACGCGAGGGCCACCCTCCCCCGCAGAGGGGGGAGGGACGATCCGTCGAGGCATCATGGTCGCCCCACCCCGCCCGAAGCGGCGTTTCCGACAACCCAGCGTGATCCCCGGCTTCGGGCTCACCTTCGGCTACACGCTGACCTGCCTCGGGCTGGTGGTGCTGCTGCCGCTCGCCGCCCTCGTCGCCAAGGCCTCGGGCCTCGGCCTGTCGGGGATCTGGTACGTCGCCACCGACCCGCGCGTCGCCAGCGCCCTCAAGATCAGCTTCGGCGTGTCGCTGCTCGCCGCGCTTACCGCCTCGGTGTTCGGATTCCTCGTCGCCTGGGTGCTGACCCGCTACCGCTTCCCCGGGCGCAAGCTCGTCGACGCGGTGGTCGACCTGCCCTTCGCCCTGCCGACGGCGGTGGCGGGCATCGCGCTGGCCTCGCTCTACGCGCCGAACGGGCTGGTCGGCGCGCAACTGACGAAACTCGGCATCCAGGCCGCCTACACCCCGGTCGGCATCTTCATCGCCATGGTGTTCATCGGCCTGCCCTTCGCCGTGCGCACCGTCCAGCCGCTGATCGCCGAGATCGACAAGGAGGTCGAGGAGGCCTCCGCGACGCTGGGCGCCACCCGGTGGACGACGCTGACCAGGGTGGTGCTGCCGCCGCTGATCCCGGCGGTGCTCACCGGCTTCGCGCTGGCCTTCGCCCGCGGCGTCGGCGAGTACGGCTCGATCATCTTCATCGCCGGCAACCTGCCTTACGTCTCCGAGATCGCGCCGCTCTTGATCGTCATCAAGCTCTCCGAGTTCGATTACGGGGGCGCCGCGGCGATCGCCACGATCATGCTCGGGATCTCGTTCCTGACCCTGCTCGCGATCAACCTGATCCAGGCCTGGAGCCGCCGGAGGTTCGGTTATGTCTGATCTGAGCCTGACGGCCGCAGCCCCCGTGCAGGAGGATGCCGCCAACGAGGGCCGCCTCGTGCGCGGCCTGCTGATCGGCACCGCGGTGGTGTTCCTGGCGCTGTTCCTGGTGCTGCCGCTGTTCACGGTCTTCGCCCAGGCGTTTGCGCGCGGCGTCGGGGCCTATCTCGAGGCGTTCTCCGAGCCCGACGCCTGGACCGCGATCCGCCTGACGCTGACGGTGGCCGCGATCGCCGTGCCGTTCAACCTCGTCTTCGGGGTCGCCGCCGCCTGGGCGATCGCCAAGTTCGAGTTCACCGGCAAGAGCCTGCTGATCACGCTGATCGACCTGCCGTTCTCGGTCTCGCCGGTGGTCTCGGGCCTGATCTACGTGCTGCTGTTCGGGAGCCAGGGCCTGTTCGGCGGCTGGCTGCAGGCCAACGGCATCCAGATCCTGTTCGCACTGCCCGGCATCGTGCTGGCGACGGTGTTCGTCACCTTCCCGTTCGTGGCGCGCGAGCTGATCCCGCTGATGCAGGAGCAGGGCAACGCCGAGGAGGAGGCGGCGCTGACGCTCGGCGCCACCGGCCTCCACACCTTCCGCACGGTGACGCTGCCCAACATCCGCTGGGGCCTGCTCTACAGCGTCCTGCTCTGCAACGCCCGCGCCATGGGCGAGTTCGGCGCGGTCTCGGTGGTGTCCGGGCATATCCGCGGCCTGACCAACACCATCCCGCTCCACGTGGAGATCCTCTACAATGAGTACAATTTCGTCGCCGCCTTCGCCGTCGCCTCGCTCCTTGCCGGACTCGCCCTTGTCACGCTCGCCCTCAAATCCCTCCTCGAATGGCGCTACGGGGCGGAGCTCGGGTCGCGGGCACGGCATTAACGCGAATTCGACCGCGATCCGCGTCGAGGGCCTGTCGAAGACCTTCGACACGGCGGCCGTCCTGCACGACTTCAACCTCGACGTGCGCGCGGGCGAATTGCTCGGCCTGCTCGGCCCCTCGGGCTCCGGCAAGACCACGCTGCTGCGCATCATCGCCGGGCTCGACACGCCTGATCGCGGTCGCATCCTGTTCGGCGGCGACGACGCGACCTTCCTGCCCGTGCAGCAGCGCGCCGTCGGCTTCGTGTTCCAGCACTACGCCCTGTTCAAGCACATGAGCGTGGCCGACAACATCGCCTACGGCCTGAACGCGCGGAAGCGCTCGGAGCGCCCGCCGGCCGCCGAGATCAAGCGCCGCGTCGGCGAGCTGCTCGACCTGATCCGGCTCTCGGGCTTCGCCGACCGCTATCCCTCGCAGCTCTCGGGCGGCCAGCGCCAGCGCATCGCGCTGGCCCGCGCCCTCGCCGTCGAGCCGCGTGTCCTCCTCTTGGACGAGCCGTTCGGCGCCCTCGACGCCCAGGTGCGAAAAGACCTGCGGCGGTGGCTGCGCGAGATCCACGACCGCACCGGCCAGACCACGATCTTCGTCACCCACGACCAAGACGAGGCGCTGGAGCTCTCCGACCGGGTCGCGGTGCTCGACCGCGGCCGCCTCGAGCAGGTCGGCACCCCCGACGAAGTGCAGGAGAACCCGGCCTCGGCCACCGTGCTGCGTTTCCTCGGCGATGCGATCGAGGTCGAGGCGATCACGGAGGGCGGCCAGGTCCGCGTCGACGGCCGGCCCACCCCGGTCGTCGCGCCGGCCGGCCTGATCGGCCCCGTCAAACTCTTCGTGCGGCCCTGGCAGCTGCAACTGGTGGAGCCCGCCACCGCGCATCTCACCGGCACCGTCCGCTCGTCCTACCGCAGCCAAGGCCGGCAGCGCATCGAGGTCGCCCGCCCCGACGGCGGCCTGCTGATCGTCGAGGATTCCGACGGCGAGCGCTACGCCACCGGCCGCGAGGTCGGCCTGCGGATCAACGGGGGATACGTGTTCGGGTGAGGCGCTTCCGGGCTTGGTCGGCCGGTGATATGTTCGACGAATACCGAATTTGTCGAACGCCAGGGTGACGCGATACCGAAGGCCGCAGCGAACACGGACACAAACGGCCCGATCCCAGGGGGAGCCGTTTCGAGGCGGTGATGGAGGCCGCCGAACGTTCCGGGCTGCTGGCCGACAAGAGCGCGCGCATCAGCAACCGGATCAGCCCGGCCCCGCTCGACCAGGCGAAGCGGCGCATGGGCATCGCGGCGGATACCGACCTCATCGCCTTCGCGCTGGCCAGCGTCGCGCTGGACGACGACTTCGCGACCGTGTTCGAGGCGGTGGGCGGTACGGTGGACCCGGACCTGAAGCTCGGGTTCTGAGGCGGCGGATTTCGATTTCGCGGCGGCCGTCCGCTGGGCGCGCTTCGCGCCGCGCGCCACCCGCGCGCCACCCTCGCGCGTCGGCGCGACGCGGATCTGCCGTTTCTCGATGCGGCTCAGGTGGCCGGGTCTGCCCTGTTGCTCGACACCTGCGTCTCCATCGATCGCCTCCAGGGGCGTGCGCCGGCCGCCGTCGTCCGTGCGATCACGACGCGGCCCGTCAACCACGCGACCGTGGCCATCCAGGAACTGATGCACACGGTCGGCGTCCTGAACCCGGACGACCCGCGGACAGTGGCGGCGGTCTCGGCGATCGGGCGGCAGATCGATGCGATGCGCCCGCATCGGGTCTTCGCTCCGGACGCGGACGTGCTCGGCCGCGCGGCGCTGCTGTCCGGCATCCTCTGCCGGCTACAGGGCTATGCTGCCGACGGCCGCCTGCGCGCGCTGCAGGATTGCGTGCTGTTCCTGCTGGCGCAGAAGCTCGGGCTCACCGTTCTGACCCGCAACATCGCCGACTTCGACGGCCTGCTGCACCTGATCTCGGCCGGCCGCGTGCTGCTCTACCGGACGGCCTAAGGCGGCATCTGGGCTCGCGGCCGGGAGGCTCCCCGGCCTACGCTGCCGTCCCGTCCCGGCGCCGCAGCACCGAGTGCTTGCGGCCGTAGACGTAGTAGATCACGAAGCCGATCGCCATCCACACGACGAGCCGGATCCAGGTGTCGAGCGGCAGGCCCGCCATCAGGAACAGGCAGGACAGGATGCCGAGCAGGGGGACCATCGGCACGTAGGGCACGCGGAACGGGCGGGGCCGCTTCTTGTCCGAGCGCCGCAGGTAGATCACCGAGCCGCAGACCAGGATGAAGGCGGCGAGCGTCCCGATGCTCACCATCTCGCCGAGGATGCCGATCGGCACCAGGGCGGCCACCACCGCCACCACCGAGCCGATCAGGAGCTGGCTGCGATAGGGCGTCTGGTAGGTCGGGTGCACGTGGGCGAACAGGCGCGGCAGCAGGCCGTCGTTGGCCATGGTGTAGAAGATCCGGCTCTGGCCGTAGAGCAGCACCAGGATCACGGTGGTCAGGCCGGTGAGCGCCCCGAGCTTGATCAGCGCCGAGAACCACGCGATCCCGATCACGTCGACGCCCTTGGCGATCGGATCGGGGACGTTGAGATCCTTGTAGGGCACCACGCCGGTGAGCACGGCGGCGACCAGCACGTAGAGCACCGTGCAGATCGCGAGCGAGCCGAGGATGCCGATCGGCATGTCGCGCTGGGGCGACTTCGCCTCCTGCGCGGCGGTGGAGACCGCATCGAACCCGATGAAGGCGAAGAACACCACGCCCGCCCCGCGCAGGACGCCGCTCCAGCCGAAATGGCCGAAATTGCCGTCGTTGTCGGGGATGAACGGGGTCCAGTTCGCCTGCTTGATGTAGCCGTAGCCGAGCACGATGAAGGCGATCACCACGGTCAGCTTCACCGCCACCATGATGTTGTTGAGCCGGGCCGATTCCTTGGTGCCGCGCACCAGCAGCAGCGTCAGCAGCGCGACGATCAGCACCGCCGGCAGGTTCGCGAACGCCGTGGCGTCGGAGCCGTCGGCGAGCTTCACCGCGGTGCCGGGCGCGGCGGTGAAGCGGGCCGGGATCACCAGCCCGACATCCTTGAGCAGGCTGACGACGTAGCCCGACCAGCCGACCGCCACGGTGGCGGCGCCCATGGCGTATTCGAGGATCAGGTCCCAGCCGATGATCCAGGCGAAGAGTTCGCCCAAGGTCGCATAGGTGTAGGTGTAGCTCGATCCCGCCACCGGGATCAGCGCCGCCATCTCGGCGTAGCACAGCCCGACGAAGGCGCAGGCGATGCCGCCGGCCACGAACGACAGCATGATCCCCGGCCCGGCATATTGCGCGGCCGCGGTGCCGGTGAGCACGAAGATGCCCGCGCCGATGACGGCGCCGATGCCCATCGCGATGATCGAGAACAGGCCGAGCGATTTCGAGAGCTGATGCCCGTCGCCCTCACCCCCCGCGATGATGTCCTCGACGGTCTTGCGCGCCGTCAGGCCGGAGGGTTGGTCCTTGGACGCCATGATCTCTCCGATCCACGAAGCGAGATTCAGCACCATGTCGGCCGGTCGAGGACGACGCCAGCCGCCGCGGCGGGCGATCCCCCGGTTTCGGGCCGTCCTCGGCCGAGCGTGGTTCGAACGGAACCGCAAAAATCGCGCCGCGGCGATGGCGCTTGGGTTCGAGATCGGATCGGAAGGATGGGTTCGGACAGATTGGCACCTGGTCGGGGGGGACGGGGGCGCCTGTCCCTACGTGGCCGCATGCTCGACATCCTCGACGTAGGCAAAACCAGGGACTGCCGGCACAAGGAGTGCGATAGAAGGCCAGCCGCGGTGCCACGGGGTGCAGATCGAGGCCGTAACAGGACGTCTTGATGTTCCTCAGCGTATTCGACGTGTTCAAGCTCGGCCTGGGGCCGTCCTCGTCCCACACGATGGGGCCGATGACGGCGGCGGCCGACTTCCTCGACCTTCTGCGGGCCAGTCCGGCGAAAGGCGCGGCTGCCGCAGTGCGCGTGACCCTGTACGGGTCGCTCGCCTTCACGGGGAAGGGCCATGCCACCGACCGCGCGGTGTCGTTCGGCCTGCTCGGCTACCGGCCCGCCGACATCGAGATGGCCGAGGCCGAGCGCCGGCTCGAGGACCTGCGCGTCGACAAGTGCCTCGTCCTGCCGGGGCTTCCGGTTCTCGCCTTCGATCCCGAAAGCGCGGTCGCGTTCGATTTCGGGCCTCCGCTGCCCGGCCACGCGAACGGGCTCGTCGTCACCGCCTGCGACGGGCAGGGCTCGCCGATCCTGTCCGAGACCTACTATTCGATCGGCGGCGGCTTCATCCTCACCGCCGCGCAACGCGACGTCGTCCTGCCGCCATCTTCCGACGCCGCGGACCCGCGGCTCTGGCCCTACCCGTTCGAATCGGCGGCCGCGATGCTGCGCATGGCGCGGGACAGCGGCCTGTCCATCGCCGCCATGAAGCGCGCGAACGAGGCCGTCAGCCATTCGGAAGCCGAGATCGACGCGGGGCTCGCGCGCATCTGGACTACGATGGACGGTTGTATCGAGCGCGGGCTGTCGCGGGACGGCGAGTTGCCCGGGGGTCTTCGCGTCCGACGCCGGGCCAAGCGCATCCGGGACCAGCTGCTTGCCGAACAGGGCTCGAACCGGGAGCAGCCGCACAGCGTCACGGAATGGTTGGGCGTCTACGCCATGGCGGTCAACGAGGAGAACGCGGCCGGCGGCAAGGTGGTGACGGCGCCGACGAACGGGGCCGCAGGCGTCGTCCCCGCCGTGATCCGGTACTACCTGGACCGGTGCGTCGGCGCCGACCCGGCCCGCGTTCAGGACTTCCTTCTGACGGCCGCCGCCATCGGCGGATTGATCAAGCACAACGCCTCGATCTCGGGCGCGGAGGCCGGCTGCCAGGGGGAGGTCGGCTCCGCCAGCGCGATGGCGGCGGCCGGCCTGTGCGCCGTGCTCGGCGGCACGCCCGAGCAGGTCGAGAACGCGGCCGAGATCGCGCTGGAGCACCATCTCGGGATGACCTGCGACCCGGTCGCGGGCCTGGTGCAGGTGCCCTGCATCGAGCGGAACGGGATCGGCGCCACGAAGGCCGTCGCGGCCGCCTCGCTCGCCCTGCGCGGCGACGGCTCGCATTTCATGCCCCTCGACAACTGCATCGCAGCCATGCGGCAGACCGGCGAGGAGATGAGCACCAAATACAAGGAGACGAGCCTCGGCGGCTTGGCCGTGAACCTTCCCGAATGCTGACGACCCCGCGTCCGCCCTGGCGACGTGAGCGCCGACGAGCCGACCGGCGCCGCGGCCGCCTTCCGGCCGGCCGCCGTCCGGGCTATCGCAAGGCGCCGCCGCGCGGGGCGCGGGCGACACGGAGGCAGCGACATGGGCATGGCGACGAACCCGGATCACGCCACCCGCCCCGACGTGCTGGCGGCGATCGGCAACACGCCGCTGATCCGGCTGCGCCGGGCGTCGGAGGAGACCGGCTGCACAATCCTCGGCAAGGCCGAGTTCCTGAATCCCGGCCTCTCGGTGAAGGACCGGGCGGCGCGCGCGATCGTCGAAGACGCGGAGGCGCGCGGGCTGATCCGGCCGGGCGGCACCATCGTCGAAGGCACGGCGGGCAACACCGGAATCGGGTTGGCGCTGGTCGCGTCGGTGCGCGGCTACCGCACGGTGATCGTCATCCCCGTCACGCAATCGGAGGAGAAAAAGCAGACGCTGCGGCTGGCCGGCGCCCGGCTCGTCGAAGTGCCGGCGGTGCCGTTCTCCAACCCAGACAACTACGTCCACGTCGCCCGGCGCCTCGCCGAGCGGATCGCGGCGGAAGACCCCGCCGGGGCGTTCTTCGCCGACCAGTTCGACAACGTCGCCAACCGCGGCGCGCACGAGGCGCATACCGGCCCCGAGATCTGGGACCAG
Source organism: Methylobacterium sp. WL12 (assembly GCF_008039475.1). Taxonomy (NCBI): domain Bacteria; kingdom Pseudomonadati; phylum Pseudomonadota; class Alphaproteobacteria; order Hyphomicrobiales; family Methylobacteriaceae; genus Methylobacterium; species Methylobacterium sp. WL12. The sequence continues at coordinate 41,878 of NZ_VRUW01000003.1, forward strand.
ACCGGCGGCACCGTCGACGGCTTCGTGTGCGCGGCCGGCACCGGCGGCACGCTCGCGGGAACCGCAGCCGCCCTGCGGGCGAAAAACCCCAAGGTCGCAATCGCGCTGGCCGACCCCGAGGGCTCGGCGCTCTACGCGCACTACACCAGCGGGACCCTGAAGGCCGAGGGCTCCTCGATCACCGAAGGCATCGGCCAGGGCAGGATCACAAAGAACCTCGAGGGCTTCACCCCCGACCACGCCTTCCGCATCGGCGATACCGAGGCGCTCGACATCGTGTTCGGGCTGATGCGCGCGGAAGGGCTGTCGCTCGGCGGCTCGTCCGGCATCAACGTCGCCGGGGCGATCCGGCTGGCGCGGGCGCTCGGGCCGGGCCACACCATCGCGACGATCCTGTGCGACGGGGCGGCGCGCTACGCCTCGAAGCTGTTCAACCCGGCCTTCCTACGCGAGCGCAACCTGCCGAGCCCTGACTGGCTCGACCGGCCCGCCGACCCGCTGCCGGACTGGCACGCCTGAGCCGGCAAAACCGTCCGTCAGTTTGCGTGCGAATTATTTGAACGGAACGGATTGTCGCGGCGTTTGCACGGTCAAGCTCACGACCCGTGCGCTCCCGCGGAGACTTCCTTCATGTCGCTCGTCACCATTCTGCTCATCATCCTGATCATTCTCGCCTTCGGTGGTGGCGGCTTCCTCGGCGGCGGCGCCTACCGCGGCCCGGGCTTCGGCCTCGGCGGCATCCTGCTCATCGTCCTGATCGTTCTGCTCGTCACTGGCCGTCTCTGACGCCGACGCGGGCGCGAAGCCCGTCCGAGCGAGGTGGATGCCGGCTCGCTTGAAGGGCGGGCGGCCACACGACCAAAGCGGGCCTGTCGCGTGATCCGAGGATCGCGCGGCAGGCCCTATCTCGTACAGCCGAGCCCGATCACGGCGCCCCCGACTGCCGAGGCGGCGGCGCCGACGCTGCCGGCGGTGGCCGCCGACGGTTTCGTGGCGATGCCGCCCTCGGCCAGGAATGCGGCGATCACGTCCTCCGGGATCACAGGAAAGCTCGCCGGCGGCACCACGCCCGCCACCAGCCGCGGCGCGGCGGGATAGCGGGCGACGAGTCCCGCGAGGCCGCCCGCGCGGTCGAGGACCGGTGCCCCCGCCGACCCGGGCTGAAGCGGTGCCGTCACCCGCGCCTCGCCCGACATCGCCCCCGGGGCCACCGACACACCCGCCCCGTCGGCGGCGACCACCACCCGATCCTCGGAGGCCGAGGTCCCGTGCAGGCCCGGCAGCCTCGGTGCCGGCAGGCCGGCGGCCTCCAGAAGCGCCAGACCCCGCTCGCTGCGCAGGACCTTGGCCGGGGCGGCGCCGACCCGCAGGTTCGGGCAGGTCTCGACCAAGGACGACGCGGTCAACACGCGGCCCGGCGCCACGACGAGGCCGGTGCCGACCACCTGCGGCGGCGTCACTTGCGGCGGCGTCACTTGCGGCGGCGTCACTTGCGGGGCCGTCACTTGCGGGGCCGTCACTTGCGAGGTCATGCCGGCCGGGGGCAGGCCCGTGGCCGGCGGTTTGGTTGCCGGCACGGCCGCGATCCTGGGCGCCTCGGCCGGCGCGTTGGGAAACGGCACGAAGCTGTTGGCGATGGCGATGACGAGGCGGTCGACGTCCGCAGCCTGCGCCGCCTCGTAGCCGATGGCGAAGCCGCGGATGCCCGCCGGTCCGGCGGCGTAGCGGAGGTAGGAACGCCCCGACGCGGTCTCGCCGGTGACCACGATGAAGTCCGGCCGCTTGAGCTTGTACGTCACCTTGCGGTCGGCGAGCGGCGCGGTCGCGCGGGCGAACAGCGCCTCGAGGTCGGTGCTGCCTGCGGGAAACGACCGGCTCTCCAGGGTCAGCCGCCCGTCGGCGCTCTGCCAGCGGGTGCCGCCGGGCACGGCGCTGCGCTTGGGCACCATCCGCTCGGGGACGCCGAGCACCGCGCCGCTCGCCGGGTCAGCCAGCACGGTGAAGCGCACGGCCTTCCGCGCGGCCTCGCCCGCGGCCAGGATCGCGGCGCGGCTCCTGGGGTCGAGGGGGTCGGCCCCGGCGGTGCGGGCGCGGGCGGCGTTCAGCGCCTCGAAGGTCCGCCGGCCGAAGGCGCCGTTGACGACGCTGTTGTAGTCGCCGGTCCAGACCAGCGCGTCCTGCAGCGCTTTGCGCTCGGCCTCGGGTAGCGCCTCGAACGCGGCCCGCATCGCCTCGAAGGCAGGGTCCGGCGCGGTGGCGGGCGCGCGCGGCGGCGGCACCTTCGGCGCCTGCGCGACGGCGGGCGCGGCGAGCAGGGCGAGGGCCACGGACAGCGGGCGGGCGGCAGACAGGGCGCGGGCGGGCATGCAGGCGATTCCCGGTGCGTGGAACGTGCCGGACGGTGGCAGAGGCCGCTGCCGATGGCCAGGGCGCAGGGCTTGCGCGGCCCTCGACAATCCGGGCGGACGCCCCACCCTCACCGTGAAGCGGAGTTCAGCGAGAGGCGCCGATGACCCATCCAGCGATCGAACCCGGCCGTGCGGCCGTCGTCACCGGCGCCGCGAGCGGCATCGGGCTCGCGGCGGCGAAGGCCTTCGCCCGGGCCGGCATGAACGTCTGGCTCGCCGACCTTCCCGGCGAGGCGCTCGAATCCTCCCGCGCCGAGGTGGCGAAGCTCGCAGCAGTGGAGGTCCGCGCCGTTGCCCTCGACGTCGGGGATCGCGCGGCGATGGAGGCGTTCGCGCAGGCGGTCGCCGCGAGCGGACCGCCGGCGGTGGTGATGCTGAACGCCGGCATCGAGGCGGGCGGCAAGCTGTTCTCCGACGCCGACACCTGGCGCCGGATCCTCGACACCAACCTGTGGGGGGTGATCAACGGCATCCACGCCTTCGCGGCGGGGATGATCGCGGGGGGCAAGCCCGGCGCCGTCATCGTCACCGGCTCGAAGCAGGGCATCACCACGCCGCCGGGCAACACGCCCTACAACGTCTCGAAGGCGGGGGTGAAGGCGGCGACCGAGGCGCTCGCCCACGACCTGCGCGGGCGGGACGGCTGCCGCACCACGGCGCACCTGCTGATCCCGGGCTTCGTCTACACCGGGCTGACCAAGGCCCGCGGCGTCGCCGAGAAGCCGCCCGGCGCCTGGACGCCGGAGGAGACCGTGACCTTCCTGCTCGGTCGGATGGAAGAGGGCGACTTCTACGTCCTGTGCCCCGACAACGAGACCACCCGCGCCCAGGACGAGCGCCGGATCGCGTGGGCGGCCGGCGACATCATCGAGAACCGCCCGGCGCTCTCACGCTGGCACCCGGATCATGCGGAAGCGTTCCAGCGGGCGATGGAGGGGTAGGCGCGCGAAGACGCGACCCGGCGTCGGATCGTCCACGACGAAAGCCCGGTGCGGGGCCGCACCGGGCTTTCGCTCGCTTCAAGCACGCTCAGCGCCGAGACCTGACTCGGCCGTCAGGCCGGGATGGCGGCGGCGAGCGCCGCGCTCGGGGGAGTCTTCGGGCGCGGCATCACGCCGACCGGGCACGGCGGCGGGTCGTCGTCGTCGTCGCGCCGCCTCGGGCGGACGTAGCGATGCAGGTCCGTGAGACGCCGCAGGCGGCGCGGTGCCGCGCGTGTCGCCGGAGGCCCCGTCCGCCGGACCTCCCGGTCGAGCTCGCCGAGCGCCGCGAGCACCGCGTCGATCGAGACCGGCTCGGCCCGGCTGCCGACGAGGCACCGCATGCCCGGCGCTCCTTCGAGCACGCAGGCATCCGACGCCCAGGATGCCAGGATCGCGCGCTTGTCCGCCGGCGAGAGCATCGGATGGGACAGGACCGCGCGCGGGTGGCGAAACACGTCGCCGGGGGCGACGAGCGCCTGCCAAGCCTCGAACGAGGCCGGATGCGCGCCGCCGGACTGGTGCGCGCCGACGGGGGGCAGGCCGGGGCCGACGCCCACGTTCATGTCAGGGCTGGTGGCCCGGGAGTGGAAAAGGTGCGTCTGCATCATCGACGATCCTCCTTCCTGAATACGGGTTTGCTTCCTGTTACGGGTTGGATGGGCGATAGGGGTCGTCATACCCCCGCGGGCCCGGCGAGGCTCGCGGGGGGCTCGGTTCGCGGTCGGGCAGGGCCCTGGTTCAGGCCCCGCCCACGCTGCCGCCTCAGGCGGCCTTGCGCGTGGACTCGATCCGCGGCGCGTTGTCTTGGCCGGCGGACTCGTGCCCCACGGCCTGGCTCACGGCGTCCTGCGACCCGCCGATCGGGATGCGCCGCGGCTTGAGCGCCTCGGGCACCTCGCGCTTGAGGCTGACGGTCAGCAGGCCGTTCTCCAGGCTCGCGCCGACGACCTTCACGTGGTCGGCCAGGTTGAAGGTCTGGCGGAACGTGCGGGCGGCGATGCCGCGATGCAGGACCTGGCGCGCGTTTTCGGAGGTGGTCTTCTGGCCTGTCACCAGAAGGCTGGAATCGTGCTGCGTCAGCTCAATCTCGTCGGGCGCGAAGCCGGCGACGGCCATGGAGATGCGGTATTCGTCGTCCGCCACCCGCTCGATGTCGTAGGGCGGCCAGGTCGACGAGGCCTCGGCCTGCGTGGCCTGGTCCAGCATCGAAAACAGTCGGTCGAAGCCGACCGTGGAACGGTAGAGCGGTGCAAAATCGAGGGTCCTCATGACCACATCCTCCTTGGAGCAACGTGATGACAAGGGTCGCCGGATGCCTTGACCCGGCGCCCGTGGCGCGAGCCGTCGTTGGGCCTCGCGCGTGAGTAACGACCGGCGCATGATCCGGTTCCCAAAAAATTCGCGTTTCTCGAAATCAGGTCGCCGCGTCGTGCGGGACGGGCCTCTCCGATTGAATCTGGGCGGCGTGCCAAAACCCCTTCCCGATCCTCGCAGGCGACGCCACATCCGTTTATGTTCGATTCGAACGATCAGGAGAGCTTGCCGTGTACACTGTGAAGGCGAACGACCATGCGGGCCGGCCCGCGACGTTCGCGTGCGGCACCGCCGACCAGGCCCTTGAGAAGACCTGGGAACTGGCTCGGCGCGGCTTCAAGGACATCGTGGTGACCGATCCGAAGGGCCACGCCTCGAACGCTGCCGCGTTCGAGCGCTCGCTCGACCTGGCCTGAGGCGGGCGCCGGCTCGGATGGCCCACCACCACGACGACCACGATCACAGCGAGCTGTCCCCCGTCGAGGCGCGGGTGCGGGCGCTCGAATCGATCCTCGTGCAGAAGGGCTACGTCGAGCCGGCGGCGCTCGATGCGCTGGTCGAGCGCTACGAGACGCAGGTCGGCCCCCATCTCGGGGCGCAGGTGGTGGCCCGTGCCTGGGTCGATCCGGCCTATCGCGAACGGCTCCTGGCCGACGCCACCCCGGCCATCGCCGAACTCGGCATCGGTGGGCGCGGCGGCGAGCACATGGTGGTGGTCGAGAACACGCCCGAGGAGCACAACCTCGTCGTCTGCACCCTGTGCTCCTGCTACCCCTGGCCGGTGCTCGGCCTGCCGCCGGTCTGGTACAAGGCGCCGCCCTACCGCGCCCGCGCCGTGATCGACCCGCGCGGCGTGCTCGCCGCGTTCGGGGTGCGCCTGCCCCAGGCGACGCGGATCACCGTGTGGGATTCCACCGCCGAGCTGCGCTACATGGTGCTGCCGATGCGGCCGGCCGGGACCGAGGCCCTCGACGAGCGCGGGCTCGCAGCCCTGGTCACCCGCGACGCGATGATCGGCACCGGGCTGCCGGGCGCACCCGCAAGTGTTCCCACAAGTGTGCCAGCATGAACGGCGCCCAGGATCTCGGCGGCATGCACGGGCTCGGCCCGGTGATGCCAGAACCCGACGAGCCGGTGTTCCACGCAGCTTGGGAAAGCCGTGTCTTCGCGTTGGCCATGGCGATGGGCTTCACCGGCGCCTGGACGCTGGACGGCAGCCGCGCCGCCCGCGAGGCGATGCCGCCGGCCGACTACCTGCGGTCGAGCTACTACGCGATCTGGCTCGACGCGCTGGAGCGCCAGCTCGCCGCCCACGGCCTCGCGCGGCCCGACGAGATCGCCCGCGGCGTTCCTGACCCGGACCCGGACCCGGCGCCGGTGGCCCGGGTCCTCACCGCCGACATCCTGGAGCCGCGCTACCGCGCCGGCTTCCCGAGCGACCGGCCCGCCCCGGCGCCGGCGCGCTTCGCGGTCGGCGACGCGGTGACGATGCGCAACATCCACCCGCCGACCCACACCCGCCTGCCGCGCTACGTGCGGGCCAAGCGGGGCACGGTGCTGCGCGTCCACGGCACCTTCGTCCTGCCCGACACCAACGCCTACGGGGAGGGCGAGAACCCGGACTGGCTCTACACCGTGGCCTTCCCGTCGAGCGAGCTCTGGGGCGAGGACGCCGACCCGAACGGGCGTGTCACCGTCGCGGTGTTCGAGCACTACATCGCGGGCGGCCGCACGTGAGTGTGCCTGCCTCCCCATTCTCGGCGCCGTGGGAGGCGCAGGTCTTCGCGATGGTGGTGTCGCTACAGGAATCGGGGCTGTTCACCTGGGCCGAGTGGGCCGACACCCTCGGCGCCGCGATCCGCCCCGCAGACGGCCCCGAGGCGCCGGCCAATTACGGCCGCTGGCTCGCCGCCCTGGAGATTATCCTCGCCGCCCGCGGCATCGCCGACGCCGACACTCTCGACGCCCGCCGCGACGCCTTCCTCCGCGCGGCGGAGGCGACCCCGCACGGCCTGCCGATCGCGCTGGAGAACGATCCGCTGTTCCGGCGATGAATGACGCGTCAGCCGACACGACGCCGGATCGCCGACCGCGCGATGCGTCCGATGTAGGCGTGGGTCCCCTCTCCAGAGCGGGAGAGGGACAGGGTGAGGGATGAGAACTTTCCGGAGAGGTCACGCCCCTCACCCCGACCCTCTCCCTATGGGAGAGGGAGCTCGCGGTGCCGCCCTCGACACGGCGTGCGATGTCGGCCCGATGACCCGCCGCAGCCTCCTCGCCGGCGCCGCGGGCCTTCTCGCCGCGCCGGCCCGCGCCGCGAACGATCCGTTCGGGCCGATGGGCCGGCCGTCCTGGGCGGCCGACAGCCTGCAGGCGGCCGCCGCCCGCACCGGGCTGACCTATGGCGCCGAGGTGCCCGGCTTCCGCTTCGCGCGCGACCCTGCCTACCGGCAGGCGGTGGCACGGGAGGCCGGGATGCTGGTCTGCGGCACCGAGATGAAGATGGAGGTGGTGCGGCCCGAGCCGGGGAAGACAGACTTCGCGCAGGCCGACGCCCTGGTTCGCTTCGCCCGCAGCAACGGCCAGCGGATGCGCGGGCATACCCTGGTCTGGCACGAGGCGCTGCCGCCTTGGGTGCGCCCGCTGCTGGCCCGGGCCACCGCCCCCCAGGCGGAGGATTTTTTGCGCCGCTGGATCGAGACCGTGGCCGGCCGCTACCGCGGGCAGATCGCCTCCTGGGACGTGGTCAACGAGGTGCTGTCGCAGGACGGCGGCGGCCCGGAGGGATTGCGCGAGAGCCCGTGGCTGACGGCGCTCGGCCCCGGTTACGTCGATCTCGCCTTCCGCATCCTGCACGAGGTCGACCCGAAGGCGGCCGGGTGCTGGAACGAGGACGCGGTCGAGCAGGGCGTGCCGTGGATGGAGGCGCGCCGCATCCGCGTGCTCAAGCGTCTGGAGGGCATGCTGGCGCGCGGCGTGCCGATCCGCCGCTTCGGCCTGCAATCGCACATCACCAGCACGGTGCCGATCGACCAGGGCCAGCTCCGTCGCTTCCTCCGGGAGATCGGGGCGATGGGGCTCGGCATCGAGATCACCGAGTTCGACATCGACGACCGGGCGTTCCCTGCCGACGTCGCCACCCGCGATCGCAAGGTCGCCGACCTCGCGAAATCCTACCTCGAGGTGGTGGCGGCCGAGCCCGCCGTGCTGAACGTGATGTCCTGGGACCTCTACGACCCCGACACCTGGCTGAACGACCACCCCTACCGCAAGCGTCCGGACGGCCTGCCGCAGCGCGCGCTTCCGCTCGATGCGCAGTTCAAGCGCAAGCCGCTCTGGCATGCGATGAAGGCGGTGTTCGGCCAGGCGCCGGACCATTCGGCGGCGCGGGCGAAGCTGCGCTAGGCCGCGCCCGCCCTCACGCTCCGCGTGTGTTCCTGCGGCCGTGAGTCCGGTGCGGAGAGGTCGCGGGAAAATGATCGCGCCGGCCGTTTCCGAGCCGGCCGATCCGTGAAAGGTCGCGATGGCCGGTCGGGACGTTCGCGCGCGGCGGTCGAGCCGTGGGAGGCCGGGTTTGAGCGCGAGCGGCCGGATGCGGGCTCGGCAGAGGACGATCCGCGCACCCGTGGGATTCGCTGCGGGATGGATCGCGTTTTGCGTGGCCCTCGGTCCGTCGCCCGGGTGTGCCGACGACCTCGCGGCCCTGTTCGAGCCGGGCACCGTGATCTCCGTCGGGGGCTTCGCCGGGACCGGCGCGCGCTTCCAGGGCGCCCGCGCGGTCGGCCTCTGGGGGCTGCCCTACGCCTCCTTCCGCAAGGTGGACGCCCCCCGCGAATGGTTCTCGCCCGACGACGCCCTCGACGTCGCCTTGGTGGACGCCCCCGCGATCCAGGCCGGGGCCGTGCTCGATGTCCGCAGCGGCCGCTCCGTGCACGACGACCGCAGCCTCGCAGGCTTGCCGCGCCGCCCGGTCGCGGCGGCGCTCGGCCTGTTCGGCGAGGTCTGGCCGGTGGACGACGTCCTGCGGCTCCGCGCCGAGGTCACGCAGGGGCTGCGTGCCCATGACGGCGTCGTCGCCAAGCTCGGCGCCGACCTCGTCGGCACCGCCGGCCGCTTCACCTTGAGCGGCGGCCCCCGCCTCGTGCTCGGGGATGCCGCCGCGATGCGCCTCGACTTCGACGTGCCGGTGGCCTCCGCGAACGCTAACCCGCGCCTGACGCCCTATCGCGCGACCGGCGGAACCCGCTCGGCCGGCGCGATCGTGGCCCTGGCCTACGACTGGTCCGACGCGTGGCGGACGCTCGGCTCCGTCCGCTACGACCGTCTCGTCGCCTCGGCCGCCGGAAGCCCGATCGTCCGGCGCGTCGGCACGCCGAACGACGTCACGGTGTCTGTGGGGGCGATCTACTCGATTCGGACCGATCGGTGACGGGGTGCAGCGACAACCGAAGGTATAACGTGGTGTTGATACTCACGAATGCGTGAATGTTGCTGGTCGGGCACAATCGAACCCCGATCGTCGCTGACGCAACGATTCCAGGGATTATATCCAAACGTTTCTGGCTATGCCTCTTCGAAAGAGGGGGGCGGACCGTGCCACGGATACTGTTGACGGGTGCGACCGGGCTGATCGGCGGTGCGGTTCTGCACCGGGCGCTCGAAGGCGGCGACGACGCGACCTGGGTCTGCCTCGTGCGCTGCGCCGGCGTCGAGCAGGGCCGGCAGCGCATCGCGGCGCGGCTTTCCCGCTTCACCGACGCCTTCACCGCCCAGCGCCTCGCCCGCAAGGTCGAAGTGGTGCCCGGCGACTTCACTCGGGCCGACATCGACCGGGACCCGCGCCTCGACGACTGCACCCATGTGCTGCACTTGGCGGCCGACACCTCGTGGTGGGGCGACGAGCGCGTCTACCGCACCAACCACGACGGAACGCTGGCGCTGGCACGGCGCGCCCGGGCGATGCCAGACCTGCAGCGCTTTCTCCATGTGGGCACCGCGATGATCTGCGGCGCCGACGCCGACGAATTCGTCGCCGAGGACGACTACCCGGCGGCCGACGCCCGGCACATGGTCGCCTACACGGTCTCCAAGGCGGCGACCGAGACCTCGCTGGCCGAGCACTTCCCCGACCTGCCGGTCGTCGTCGCCCGCCCCTCGATCGTCGTCGGCCATGCGAGCCTCGGCGCGGGGCCGAGCTCCAGCATCCTATGGGTGCTGCGCGCCGCAGACGCCCTGCGCATGCTGCCCTGCGCGCCGGAGAGCCACGTCGACGTCGTCCCGGCCGACTGGGTCGCCGAGACCCTGATCGGGCTCCTGACCAAGCCGACGCTCGCCCACGACCTCTACCACCTCTCGGCCGGCGCCCGCGGCCGTACCACCTGGGCCGAGGTCATCGCCGCCTTCGAGGCGGCGGAGCCGAGCGACGGACGGCGCGCCTTCCGGCAGTTCGACCTCGTCGCCGACCGCGCCGTGCTGCGCCGGCGCTTCGCCGAGGTGTTCGGCCTCGACGGGTCGCTGAAGCAGGCGATGCTCCGCGCCGTCCGCGCGTACTATGCGTTCTGCGCCCTCGACGTGACCTTCGCCAACGATCGCCTGCTCGCCGAGGGCTTTGCGCCCGCGCCGACGCTGCCGGCCTACCTGCCGGTGTGCCTGGCGAACGGGGCGACGATCGTGGAGCAGTTCGCCGACGACATCGAGATGTTCGCCGTGCCGCCCCCCGCGCCCGAGGCCCGCGCCGCCGGCGACGCGCTGGCGGCCAGCGCATGAGCCCGTACCTGACGCTGGCCGTCGCGATCGGCGCCGAGATTTCCGCGACCCTCGCGCTGAAGGCCGCCGACGGCCTGACCCGGCCGATCCCCACCCTGATCGTCGCCCTCGGCTACGGCACGGCTCTCTGGCTGATGTCCTCGAGCATGGACATGCTGCCGATCGGAATCGTCTACGCGATCTGGGCCGGCGTCGGCATGGTCGGCGCCGCGATCGGCGGTGCGCTTCTGTTCGGCGAACCGGTGACGCTACCGATGATCGCCGGCATCGCCGTCATCGCCTGCGGCGTGGCGATCCTGGCGAGCGCGCGCGTCGAGGCTTGAGAAGGACTCACGCCGTCGCCAACCGCCTATCCTCCACCGCCCGCACCGGCGAGCCCGGCACGAACGCGTCGAACGCCGCCCAGAAATCCTCCCGGATCGCGTCGCGTTCGGAGAGGATCTCGTGGCGGGCGTCAGGCAGCACCAGGATGTGGCCGGCCTTGAGCCGCGCGGCGAAGCGCTGGGCCGCCGGTGTGCCGCAGACCGGGTCGGCGCCGGCCGCCACGATCAGCGTCGGGGTCGCGATGCGGGGTGGCACGCGCGGGTCGCGCAGGCGCGCCACCGCGCGGAAGGCTTCCGCCGTCCAGGCGATGGTCGGGTCGCCGACCGCGCCGGCGCCGACGGCGAGCGCGGCGGCGGCGTTGCGGGCGTAGCGCGCCGGGTCCCGCGTCAGCCGGTTGTTCGGGTAGGGCTTCGTCGCGATCGAGACCGGGCCGCCGCCGGGCACGTAGCGGCTGCCGAGGCCGAGGCGCTGCAGCAGCCGCGTCGCGCCCGAGGCGAAGGCCGGCGAGCGCACCATCTTGATCGACAGCATCGGCGCCACCGTGACGATCCGCCGGAACGGCAGCCAGCCGTCCAGCGCCCCGGTGAGCGCCACGCAGCCGCCCATGGAATGGGCGAGGCAGACGTGCGGGTCGGGCATGAACGGCACCAGCACCGCGTCGCGGATCGCCAGCAGGTCGCGACGGTAGTCGTCGAAGGTGGCGACGTGGCCCTTGTGCGGGTCGTCGACCCGACGGTCCGACGAGCCCTGGCCACGCCAGTCGAAGGCGACGACGGCGAAACCCCGGACGCGCAGGTCGCGGATGGTCTCGTAGTACTTCTCGATGAACTCGGCCCGGCCCTGCAGCAGGCAGACCGTGCCCTTGCAGGTCCGGGTCGTCGCGGACCAGCGCGCCGCCCGCAGGGTGCAGTCGTCGGATGTGCCGACCGCCATCACCGTGGCGCCGGGCGGGACCGGGTTTCCAGGCGTGTCGTGCAGGCTGAGGAGTGCGGCGTCCTGCCGCATCTGGCCCGTCGTCCGGCCGGGTCTTGAACGCACCTCGAACCCCTCCAATATCACGATCGTACCGGCCGTCAGGCGGTACGAGCCCGGTCCGGCCCACGCGGCGGACCATAGACTCAAACCAGCATGTTGCTCCACGGAGGATGTGTCTTATGCGTCAGTTCGATCTTGCTCCCCTCTACCGTTCCACCGTCGGTTTCGACCGCCTGTTCTCGGCCCTCGACCAGTTCGTGGCGACCGACGCGGTGCCGACCTACCCGCCCTACAACATCGAGCGCACCGCCGAGAACGCCTACCGCGTGACGGTGGCGGTGGCCGGCTTCACAGAGGCCGACCTGTCGATCGAGGTGCGGGAGAACGCGCTGACCGTGAAGGGCCAGCGCAAGCCTGATCCCGAGCGTCGCGCCGAGGTGCTGCACCAGGGCATCGCCGCCCGCGGCTTCGAGCGCCGGTTCCAGCTCGCCGACTACGTCCAGGTGACGGGCGCGGCGCTGGAAAACGGCCTCCTCCACGTCGACCTCGTCCGCGAGATCCCGGAGGCGAAGAAGCCGCGCCGTATCGAGATCGCCATCGGCGGCAAGACCTGCGCGCCGGCGATCGAAGGCGCAGCCTCCGAGGTTCCGGCCGAGGTCCAGAAGGCCGCCTGACCTCGGTCTGCTGACCCTGGTCGCATGACTTGAGAAGGAGCGTCCCGGCCGATGGCCGGGGCGTTTTTCTTTGCGGGGGCCGACCAGGGCGCCGGACAAGACGGGAGCGGCGCCGCACTGCCGCCCTCCCGAGCGGGCGAGGGGGGACTCGCGCCCGCTTCGGCACCGCGGGTGGTGCGTCGAAGCGTTCGAACGGCCGCCAGCGCATGCCGCACGCCCTTTTCGGGGGCGGTGGCGGACTGGGCCATCATGGCGAGGCCGAGCTGCAAAGCGAATTCACACGGGGCAGCCCAAGACGCGCGCCAACGCCTTCGCCACCACCGGATACGATCCGAGCGAAACTGAAAACGTCCTAGCGGTTTCGGTACCAGTCCCAGGCCAGGAAGGCGGGGAACGGGAGGATGATGGCGAAGAAGATCCAGTCGAACATCTGCGGCATGGTGCGGTCCTTCCCTCCCCCTCACTGCCTCCTACCGGGGGTTGCGCGGTCAAGTTCCAGTCCTGTGCTGCCGTCTGCGACAGGACATCCGGCTCGGGAGGTGTGAGACCGAGCTGCGCGAGGTGGTGGACCTCAGGTCGTCGTGTGCCGGGACGCCGGGGTCGGCCACCTACGGGGTCAGCGGTCCTCGCGCTCCCTCTACGACTCGGCCTCACGGCGAACCAGCTCGCGGCCGAGCTGAAGCAGCAGCAGGCGGATCGTCGCCCGCATCTCGGGTGTTCCGTGGGCCTCGATCAGGGCATGCGCTTCGAGGCAGACCTCGGCCATGCGGTCGAGCGTGTCCGTCGCCACCGTTGACCCCCACCTGGATTCGGGCAAAATGTTGCGCGCAATCGATGTCGCGACGCGACGCTACTATGGCCGGCAAGCCAAAGCCGCGCAACAACGTAGACGATAGAAGCGCCACAGTATGCAGAAGCCAGATATAGCCGAGGCTGAGCTGAGCAACGGGCTTATGATCGCCAAGTTGGCGAGGATCGCCGAGGCCCTGGATTGCCCGGTCACGGACTTCTTCGAGGTCGAAGCCAACGCGATGAACGAGACGGCGGCCCTGCTCGCCTCCTGGCACGCGATCTCGGATGCAGACGCGCGCCGCGAGGTGCTGTCCTACGTCCGCGCGGTGGCCGGCGGTGCGTCGCCTGCGGCCCGTCAGGATGCCGCACTTTAACGTGCGACGTTGCGACTTTTTCGGAGCCGGGTAAATTTGGGCGATGCCCGACGCACCCGATTCCGATCTTCCGACGAGCGTGATCGCCGAGTCGCGCGCGGTGATCGCGCGATCGCGAGCGGTCCGCCTGGAGGCGCAGGCCCAGCGCGAGGCAGCCCGGGTCGTGGTCGATCAAGTCCGGGCGATGATCGCCCAGTCGCAGGCGGACGGCGATGCCGGCGGCCGTACCGGTTCTGAGCGCACGCCCTGACGGATCGATCCGGCGCGGGTCGGCCCCGAACCGTCAGCGGCTCAGGAGGTGCAGGCTGAACAAGCCGTCCGGATCGAGCCAAACGTTTTTGGGCGTCCAGCCGGCCCGTCCGGCGAGCGCCTGGAACACGTCGGGCGAGTGCTTATGCGAAACGTCGGTGCGGACGCTCTCGCCGGCCGCGAAGTGGACCGCGTCCGTGCCGAGGTGCCAGGTGTCGGCGCGGGCGGCCACGAGGTGGGCCTCGACCCGCAACGGGTCGCGCAGGATGCGGATCTCGTGGCGGAAGGCGTCGCGGTCGATACCGGCATCGAGTTCGCGGTTCAGCCGCCCGATGTAGTTCAGGTGGAGCGCCGGCATCAGCCCGTCGCAGCCGCCGTAGACCCGTTGCAGCCGGTCGGCGTCCTGCGTCGGGTCAGCCCCGACCAGGAGGTGGCTCGGCCCGAGGGTGTCGCGCGCCCGTGCCAGGAAGGCCTCTGCCTCGGCCGGCGCCAGGTTGCCGATGCTGGTGCCGGGAAAGAACCCGAGCACCGGGCCGTCGGCGAGGTCGACGGGGAGCCGGATCGGCTCGGCGTAGTCGGAACAGACCGGGATCATCGCGATCTCGGGATAGTCCTGCGCCAGCGTCCGGACGGAGGTTTCGAGGTAGTCGCGCGAGATGTCGATCGCCACGTAGCGGCGCGGCCGGTCGAGGCCGTCGAGCAGCGTGCGGATCTTGCGGCTCGCGCCGCTGCCGTACTCGACGATCGTCGCCCCGGGCCCGACCAGCGTCGCGATCTCCGGCACCGCCTGCGGCAGCAGCGCCATCTCGCGCCGGGTCGGATAGTAGTCGGGATGATCGCAGATCCTGTCGAACAGGATCGAGCCGGCCTCGTCCCACAGGTACTTGCCCGGCAGTCGCTTTGGCGTCTGTCCCAGGCCGGCGAGCGTAGCGCGCAGGAACGCGTCTCGCTCGGCCGTCTCTTCCGGCGTCATCGCTGGCTCCCGCGCGTCGCGGTGAGGACGACGAGGGCGATGCGCTCCGCGTCGGCGTAGGCCGGTCCCTCGAGTTCTTCGCCGTAGGCGTCCGGGTCGAACTCGCGATACGACCAGCTCAGCCCGGCCGCCTCGCAGGCGGCGGTCGCGGCTTGGCGGAACGGATCCTCCCCCTCGACGATCGCCGAGCCGGTGAACAGCACCAAGCTGCCGCCCGGCGCGAGGCGGGCGCCGGCGGCCTCGACCACGGCGAGCGACAGGCCCTCGCCGTAGGCCCCGCCGCCGTCGCGGTAGGTTCGCCCGGCGCGGTCCAGCATGAACGGCGGGTTCGAGACGACGAGGTCGAACTCGCCTTCGACCCCCCCGAGGAGGTCGCTGCGGCACGGCACGACGCCGTGGGCGCCCGCGAGCTGCGCGTTGGTCGCAGCCGCCGCGAGCGCCGCGTCGTTGATGTCGACGAGGACGATCTCGGCCTCCGGGTTGCGCCGGGCGATCGCGATGCCGGCAGCCCCCGAGCCGCAGCCGACGTCGACCGCACGCTGGACCGCCGCCGTGCGCCCGTCGAGATGCTCGACCACGGCCGCAACGAAGCGGGCGGTGTCGGGGCCGAAGAACACCACGTCGGTGGCGTCGGGCGGGTAGGCGGAGTGGACGAACAGGCCGCCGTCCAGGCTCGAAACCCGGATCGTCGCGCGCCAGGCGTCGCCGTCGCGGGCCAGCACGCCGGCCTCGCGCATCGCCGCGAACAGGTCCGGCGGCAGCAGGTCCTCGACGAAGGGCCGGCTCCAGCCGAACACGTCGCGCAAGCTGCGCGCCCGCGCGTTGCGGGGGCGGGCGTTGACGCGGGCATGGGTGGCGGGTGTCACGGTGGTGAAGGCATAGCCGGTGGCGCGCAAACGCTCGACAAGGGCGACGAGGGCGGGGTTCGCATCGAAGCGGTCGCTCATGAAAGGGTCGCTCATGGCGTCCGGTCCGCGGCGGATGGCGATCGCCTAGTGGCGGGGGGCACCCGGAACGCCCCGCCGCGCAGGTCCGCCGCGATCGGCCCGGCCTCGCGCCGAAGCTCCACCGCACGGCGCTGGAACGGGCACGCCCAGTCGTCGGGCACTTGGCGCCCGCTGTATTGCGGCGCCTCCGAGCGCTCGCCGTGGCGGGTCAGCATCGGGTTGACCGAGCCCGCCCACGACACGTCGCGCGCTTGGATGGTCTCGCGCATCCGCTCGTAGCGCCCCTCCGCCCGCAGCCGCTCGAACTGGTCGTGCAGGTTGAACACCAGGGCCGGCGCCGCGAAGAGGCGCGCCTTCCGGCTCGCCCCGGGATGCAGGCCCACCACGAAGAACGCCTCGCCCGCAAAGCTGAGGGAGAAATGCGCGTCCTGCGGGTCGGGGGCGACGCGCGCGTCGTAGGCGTGGCCGAGGCGGCTGTCCTGATCCGACAGCGCCTGGAGCCGGTCCCACATCCGGGCCTCGAAGCCTTCTTCCGACAGGCCGCCAGGGCGATCGAAGATCACGACGAGGCTCTGGAACAGCTCCGGTCGCGCCCGGTAGCGGCAGACGAAGGCCATCAGGGCGGCGTGCATCCGGGCGTCGTCGTCGGCCGCGCCGATGTCACGCCCGATGACGAAGCGGATCTGCCCGCGCGCCAGGGCGGCCTTGGCGCCGACGCAGGGGAAGGACGGGTTCTGGATGAGGTCGCGGAAGCGCTCGGCCAGGGGATGGCCGGCATCGTCCCTCGGGAAGCCGATGTCGCTCGGAAGGTCGATACCTCTTGGGAGATCGATGTCTTTTGGGAAATCCATACGCACCTGTCACGATCGCGCCCGGGCGCGCCGCCTCCTGCGAGGCGGCTGCGTTGAATCCGTGCCGTTGAGGTCGGAGGCCGGCGGTTCGAAGCACCCATCGGGGGCTCGCCGTCGGCCTGCCGTGGAAACCTCGCCTCGAATGGCTTGTTCCGAAGACGTTTTCGCGAAGAACGAAGTTTAACGCAGGTTATGGTCGCTTCAGCTTTGGCGATCGATTGAATAACCGCGTTCCTCGGCGAGCCGCCTTTCGTCCGCCGCACTCCTGGCGATCATCGCGGACGGGCTCTTCGCGGCCAGCGCGGAGCCGGTGAGACGGCAAAGCGTCGCGGACGGGAAAGCCGGCGCCCGTGGCAGGGTTTTCGCCGAAGACGATGCGTCGATGTCGCGCAGGACGGCCGGGACCGAGGGCACGATGGACGCGCGAAACCAGATCACCCGAGCGTCGGGCCAAGCGCCTTTGGAAGCGACGGCTTCGGAAGCGGGATCGTCGGACGCGCCCCGTCCGCGCGAGATCACCCTGCGCGGGATCGTGCTCGGCGCCGCGATCACGGTCGTCTTCATCGCGGCCAACGTCTACATGGGCCTGAAGACGGGCATGACCTTCTCGTCGTCGATCCCGGCGGCGATGATCTCGATGGGATGCCTGCGCCTGCTCGGCGGCTCGAACATCCTCGAGAACAACATCGTGCAGACGCAGGCCTCCGCCGCGGGCACCCTGTGCAACGTCATCCTGATCCTGCCCGGCCTCGTACTGATCGGGCACTGGCACGGCTTTCCGTTCTGGCAGACGAGCGCGGTCTGCGGCCTCGGCGGGCTGCTGGGCGTCGCCTTCTCGATTCCTCTGCGGCGCGCGCTGGTGACGAGCGCGGGCCTGCCCTACCCGGAGGGCGTCGCCGCCGCCGAGGTGCTGCGCACCGGCGAAGGCGAAGCCGGCGCCCGGGGCCTGCGCGACCTCCTCGCAGCGGCGGCGGGCGCCGGCGCGATCGGGCTCGCGACCACCGGCTTCCGGGTGCTCGCCGACGGCGTCCATGGGACGCTCGCAGCCGGAGGCGCCGTGTTCCGCGTGGGCACCGGCTTCTCGCTGGCGCTGGTCGGCGTCGGCTACCTCGTCGGCATCGGCGCGTGCCTGGCGCTGCTCACCGGCGTGGCGATCGCCTGGGGCGTCGCCGTGCCGCTCCTGACCGCCCTCGGCCAGGGTGAGGGTGCGACGCACGCCGAGATGGCCGAGGCGGTGTGGTCGGGCCAGGTCCGGCTGATCGGGGCCGGCATCATTGCGGTCGGCGGCCTCTGGACGGTCGGGTCGCTCGCTCGTCCGGTCCTCGGCAGCGTGGCGACGGCGCTCGCCTCGGCGCGCAAGGACGGCTCGGGCCTGCCCGGCCGCGACCACCCGCGGGGCGAGCGCGACCTGCCGATCACCTGGGTCGGCGGCGCCCTGCTGGCGCTTACCGTGCCGCTGGCGTGGCTGTTCGCCAACTTCGCGTCCGGCGCCGAGCTCGGCGGAAGCCTGCCCGTGCTCGTCGTCGCCGCCACCGTGTTCGCGGTGCTGTTCGGTTTCCTGATGGCCGCCACCTGCGGCTACCTCGCCGGCCTCCTCGGCTCGTCCTCGAGCCCGATCTCCGGCATCGGCATCCTCACCGCCATGGCGGCGGCGGTGCTGCTGCCGCTGCTGATCGGCCGCTCCGCCGGCCCGGAGGGCGACCGCTTCGTCATCGCGATGGCGCTGCTCGTGGCGGCGGTCATCGTCACGATGGCCTCGATCGCCAACGACAACCTGCAGGACCTGAAGACCGGCCAGCTCGTCGACGCCACGCCGTGGCGCCAGCAGGCGGTGCTCGTGGTCGGCGTCGCGGTGGGTGCGGCCGTCGTCGCGCCGCTCCTGTCCCTGCTCTACGAGGCCTATGGCTTCGTCGGCTCGCTGCCGCGTGAAGGCATGGACGCCGCCAACGCCATGCCCGCGCCGCAGGCGGCGCTGACCTCGCAGATCGCCGCCGGCATCGTCCACGGCACCCTGCCGTGGCGGATGGTTCTGGTCGGCGCCGGGCTCGGCGCCGTGCTGGTCGCGGTCGAGGCGTGGCTGCGGCGGCGCGGGCTCACCTTCCCGGCGCTCACCGTCGGCATCGGCATGTACCTGCCGCTGTCGGTCGAGATGACCATCGCGGTGGGCGGCGTCCTCGGGTGGCTCGCCGAGCGGAGGCTGCGCCGGCGCGCCGAGGCGCAAGGGGATGACGCCGACAAGGCGACGGAGGCGGCGCGCCGCCGCGGCGTCCTGCTCGCCTCCGGCTTCCTCGTCGGCGAGAGCTTCGTTGGGGTGATCCTGGCCGTCGCCGACACCCTGGCCGGCCGCAGCGCGGCGCTCGCCCTCGTCGGCCCGGACTTCGCCTCCTACGCGACGTGGATGGGACTGGCCGTCTTCGCCAGCGGCCTCGCCGTGTTCTACCGGCTGACCGCGCGGGCGGAGCCGGACGAAGCCGTCGCGTAGGCGCGTCCTCGAAGGTCTGGCGGAGGGGGCAGATGTCGTGGGCGAGTCCCCGCCGCTGCCCAGGTGCCGCGCGAAGGATCGTTTGACGACTTGCCCTCATCCGCGACCAGATCCTGAAGCGCTTCTGCTGCGTCCTCCTCCAGCCATCCTCGCTGCATCCGAGACCTGACCCCATCGGTCGTCGGGGTCAGGACGAAAACGTCCGCTCTCGCCCAGGCTTCGTCAGCCCGCCCGCGCTCCCGTTCGGTCCGAAACCGCACAGAACCAACCCCGGCGACCGAGGTTGCACCCGCATGGGCCGCACCTTCCGATCGGCGGCCGGGAGCTTGAAGCCGATGAAAGCCCTCGTCTGGCACGGCACGACCGACATCCGTTGCGACACGGTTCCCGATCCGACCATCGAGGACGGGCGCGACGCGATCATCAAGGTCACGAGTTGCGCGATCTGCGGCTCGGACCTGCATCTCTACGACCACTTCATGCCTGGCATGAAGGCGGGCGACATCATGGGCCACGAGACCATGGGCGAGGTGGTCGAGGTCGGGAAGGACAATTCCGCGCTCAAGGTCGGCGACCGGATCGTGGTGCCCTTCACGATCACCTGCGGCCAGTGCCCGCAATGCCGGCGCGGCAACTTCTCGGTCTGCGAGCGCACCAACCGCAACAAGCCGCTTGGCGACGCCGCCTTCGGCCACACCACGGCGGGCCTGTTCGGCTACACGCACCTGACCGGCGGCTATGCCGGCGGACAGGCCGAATACCTGCGGGTGCCCTTCGCCGACTCGACGCACATCAAGGTGCCGGACGGCATCCCCGACGAGCACCTGCTGTTCCTCTCCGACATCTTCCCGACGGGGTGGCAGGGCGCGGTCCAGTGCGACATCCAGGCGGAGGACACCGTCGCGATCTGGGGCTGCGGCGCCGTCGGGCAGATGGCGATCCGCTCTGCGATCCTGCTCGGGGCCAAGCGCGTGATCGCCATCGACCGGGTGCCCGAGCGCCTCGAGATGGCGCGGGCGGGGGGCGCCGAGGTGCTCGATTACGACGCGGAGTCGAACATCGTCGCCCGGCTCAACGACATGACCGACGGACGCGGGCCGGAGAAGTGCATCGACGCCGTCGGGCTCGAAGCGCATGCGCTCGGCGCGGTCGACGCCGTCTACGACCGCGCGAAGCAGGCGATGATGCTGGAGACGGACCGCGCCCACGTCCTGCGCCAGATGATCATGGTCTGCCGGCCCGCCGGCATCCTCTCGGTGCCGGGCGTCTACGGCGGCCTGATCGACAAGTTCCCGATCGGCGCCCTGATGAACAAGGGCCTCACCGTCCGCACCGGGCAGACGCACGTGAAGCGCTGGACCGGCGACCTGCTGCGGCGGATCGAGGAAGGGCAGATCGACCCGTCCTTCGTCATCACCCATACGATCGGGCTGGAGGACGGCCCGGAGATGTATCGCACCTTCCGCGACAAGCAGGACGGCTGCATCAAGGTGGTGATCCGGCCATGAGCACGATGCGCCATCCCTACCCGACGCGCCCGGCGCCCGGTCGCGGCGCCCAGACCGGACACCAGGAACTCGCCCGCGGCCTCGGCTGGTTCTCGATCGGCCTCGGCCTCCTCGAACTCGCGGCGCCGCGGGGCCTGTGCCGCACCCTCGGCCTCGAAGGGCGCGAGACGTTGGTGCGCAGCTACGGCGTGCGCGAGGTCGCGACCGGCGTCGCCATCCTCATGAGCCACGACCCGACCCCGTGGATCCTCGGCCGCGTCGCGGGCGACGCCCTCGACCTCGCGACCCTGGCCCAGGGCTTCGACGGCGATCGCAAGCAGCGCGCCAACCTCGTCGCGGCAACCGCGGCGGTGGCCGGCGTGACCGTGCTCGATGTCGTCTGCGCCCAGGGGCTGATGGCCGACAAGCGCCTCTCCCCACCCGGCCGCTACGATTACGGCGACCGGAGCGGCTTTCCGCGCCCGCCGCGGGCGATGCGGGGCGCAGCCGCCGACTTCGAGACGCCGCCCGATTTCCGCGTCCCCGACGCGTTACGGCCATGGCGGGACGACGGCGCCGCCTGATAGCGGCAATCAGTAAATTACGGTGATTCGCCGGCAAACGACACGCGCGGTCGACGGCTGTCCGCCGGCCCGCACGGTTACCCCTCAACGGCGATCACTTCCGAAGCGAAAGGCGCAAGGCACATGGTCCAACAGGTTTCGGTCGGGGCCATCGCGCGCGTCGGCGAGGCCGCCGGGGACGGTAGCCACGCGCTCCTGCCCGATCTCGCCTATCGCCGGGTGGTGATGGTCAACGTCGTGTTCGTCGGCGCACCCGACGCGGGCGACCGCGGATGGGTGCTGGTCGACGCCGGCATCCCCGGCGGCAAGGGCCTGATCAAGGGCACGGCCGAGGCACGCTTCGGCGCCGGCGCCCGCCCGGCGGCGATCGTGCTGACGCACGGGCACTTCGACCATGTCGGCGTGCTGGAGGACCTCGCCGAAGAGTGGGACGTGCCGATCTACGCTCACGCTGCGGAGCGGCCTTATCTCGACGGCAGCGCCTCATATCCAAGCCCCGACCCCACGGTCGGCGGCGGGGCGCTCGCGCTGCTGTCGCCGCTCTACCCGACGAAACCGGTCGACGTGGGCGCACGCCTCGTCATCCTGCCGGCGGACGGGACGGTGCCGCCGATGCCGGGCTGGCGCTGGATCCACACGCCGGGCCACAGCCCGGGCCACGTCTCGCTCTGGCGCGAGGCCGACGGGTCGCTGATCGCCGGCGACGCCTTCGTGACAACGGCGCAGGAATCCATCTACGCGGTCGCGCTGCAGGAGCCCGAGTTCCACGGCCCGCCGATGTACCTGACCATCGACTGGTCCGCCGCCGCCGCCTCGGTCCGCCGCCTCGCCGCGCTCCGGCCCGAGCGCGTCGTCACAGGCCACGGCCGGCCGCTGGAAGGCGCAGAGATGCGTCGCGGCCTCGACGCCCTGGCGCAAGACTTCGAAGCCGTCGCAGTCCCGGACCACGGCCGCTACGTCGCCCACCCGGCCCAGGCCGAAGACGGCTCGGCCTATCGCGAACCGTGATCGAGCGCCCGTCTTCCCTCCCTCGAAGAGTGGGGAGGGAGGGGAAGCGGTCTTTCAACACGCGACACCGCTCCTCGCATGCGCATCCGCGAGGCCGCATGCACCCCTCAAAGGGCCGAGCGCGCAAGCAGGTAGACGACCGCCGCCGCCAGGGTGAGGGAGACGAGCTTCCAGAACAGCACCGGGTCGCGCTCCAGAAGGGCCGTCCGCCGGAGGCCGGGCAGCGACGGGTTCGGGTGGCGCAGGTCTTGGACGAAGGCGGAGAGCACCTCGTAGCGCTGGGCCGGATTGGGGTGCACCGCCTTGCGCAGGGCCGCGTCGACATAGGCGGGTAGACCGGTGCGCGCCGCGGCGAGGGAGACGTAATGCAGGCGTTGGGCGCGGGCCGCGCTGAAGGCCCGCGTCGCCTCCGCGCCGTAGGGCAGGCGTCCCGTGAGCATCTGGTAGGCGATCACGCCGAGCGAGAAGATGTCCGATTGCGGCGTGGCGGGCCGTCCCGCGAGGCATTCCGGCGCGGTGTACTGCACGGTGCCCTGCACCGTCTCGTCGATGGTCGGGTCGTCCTCGGCGAGCCCGGCGATCCGGGTAGAGCCGAAGTCGATGATCCGGACGGTGCCGGCGGCGTCGACCAGGACGTTGTGGGGCCGCAGGTCCCGATGCACCATCTCGCGCCGGTGGAAGGCGCGAAGGCCCACCGCGACCTGCTCGACGAGGCGCCGGACCTCCTCGAGCTCCGGCTCGGGATTGTCGCGCATCCACTGGGCGAGCGTCCGGCCCTCGACATAGTCCATCACCGTGTAGAGGTGGCTGCGCCGCCGGGTCCGGGGCGGGGCGCTCAGAACGTGCGGGCTGTCGATACGCCGCGCGACCCATTCCTCCATCATCAACCGCTGCAGGCCGGCCGGATCCGCATGCAGGTCCGTCGAGGGCACCTTGAGGGCGACCGTGCGCCCGGTCTCCCCGTCGACCGCCAGGTAGACGTGGCTGCGGTGGCTCGCATGCAGGGTACGCAGCACGCGGTAGCCGTCGAAGGTGGTCGGCGGGTCGAGGAGGGGGGCCGGGGGCAGGTCGTCGGCCCGGCCCGACATCTCGTCCAGCTCGCCGTCGGGGACGGCGTCGACGCGCACGATCTGGACGGTGAGGTTGTCGCCGCTGCCGTTCTCGTAGGCCCGCCGGACGATCTCCCGGGCGGCGCGATCGAGGTCGTCGCCGTGCTGCGCGATCTCGGCGACGATCGCCTCCGGCCGCACGTGCTCGTGCACCCCGTCCGTCGTCAGGACGAAGACGTCCCCACCCTCGATCACGACCGTGTGGTGGTCGATCTCCACGTGCGCGGCGGCGCCGAGGGCGCGGCCGAGGTAGGATTCCTCGGCGGAGAAGACGACGCGGTGGTCCTCGGTGAGCGCTTCGAGCGAGCGCCGCACGACCCGGGAGATGCGGGCGTCGCCGACGTGGAAGATGTGCGCGGTGCGCGACCTCAGGATCAGGGCGCTGAAGGTGGTGACGTAGCCGCGGTCGCGCGCGCCCTCGGGGTCGTGCAGCTGCCGGTTGCGCCGGGTCTCGGCATGGAGCCACGAATTCGTCGCGGCGATGACCCGGCTCGCCGCCGTCTTCACCGACCAGGTGTCCGGGGTGTCGTAATAGTCGGACAGGAAGCTCCGGACCGCCGTCTCGCTCGCGACGTGGCTGACCGGGCTGCTGCCGATTCCGTCGGCGATGGCGATCGCACCGCCCCTGAGGGCCAGCGCGGCGCGCCCGGGAACGAGCGCGCCGTGGAAGTCCTGGTTGGTCTCCTTGCGCCCGCGCTCGCTGTGCTGGCCGAGGGAGAGGGTCAGGGACGAAGGCATCGGCGGATCCCGGCGGTCGGACCCGGCGCCCTGCGGCGCGAGGCCCGACCGGTCGAGCCGGCGATCAGGCCGCGAGGCGGCGCTCCGCCTGGACGACGGTCCGCTTCGGGGCCGTCCGGACGTGGGTGGTGTAGAGGGTCAGGCCGGTGAAGGCGAGGCCGCCGACGAGATTGCCGAGCACGGTCGGGATCTCGTTCCAGAAGAAGTAGTCGCCGACCGAGAACTGGCCGCCCATGAGCAGGCCGAAGGGGAACAGGAACATGTTCACCACCGAGTGCTCGAAGGTCATGTAGAAGAACAGCATGATCGGCATCCACATGGCGATCACCTTGCCGCTGACGGTGGTCGAGATCATCGCGCCGACGACGCCGGTGGAGACCATCCAGTTGCACAGCATGCCGCGGATGAAGATCGTGAACCAGCCGCCGGTGCCGTGAGCGGCATAGCCGACGGTGCGGCGCTCGCCGATGTGGGCGATGAACTCGCCGACCTTGTCGGCCGGCGCGGTGAACCCGAAGGTGAACACGAAGCCCATCATGAGCGCCACGGTCAGCGCGCCGAGGAAGTTGCCGATGAAGACGAGGCCCCAGTTGCGCAGCACGCCCCCCCAGGTCACGCCCGGCCGGCCGTCGAGGAGCGCCAGGGGCGCCAGCACGAACACGCCTGTGAGCAGGTCGAAGCCGAGCAGGTAGAGCATGCAGAAGCCGACCGGGAACAGGGCGGCGCCGAGGATGGGGATGCCGGTCTGCTGCGTGATGGTGACGGCGAAGACCGCGGCGAGCGCCAGGATCGCGCCAGCCATGTAGGCGCGAATGATGGTGTCGCGGGTCGACATGAAGATCTTGGATTCGCCTGCGTCCACCATCTTGGTGACGAACTCAGCAGGAGCGAGATAGGCCATCTTGGTCCTCTTACGATTCGGGCTTCTGCAAAGCTCGCCGGACTGCGCGGCCCTTGGCCCCTCGTCCGGCCACGCTTCATTGCGCGGCCTGCACCAGGAGATGTGCGCGAAGCCGGCACACTACCTGTCAGCGAACCCGAAGCAAGACCTGGGCCGATCGGAAAAGCGTTACCTTCGCGGATCGCGCCTGCGGCGATGGTTCGTTTCGGATCTTCGAATGGCGGGGTCACACCCTCTCAGGCGCGAGAAGGCGTGCTCGCTGGCGGAGCTGCAGGATCACACGCGCGTCGCCCCTCCAACTGGAGGCCGGCGCCCGGTCAGGGCCGAGCGGCCTGCAGGCCCGGCACCGCCGCGAGGAGCGAGCGGGTGTAGGCATGATCCGGCTGGCGAAAGAGGTCGGTCGTGGGGCGCATCTCCACGATGGCGCCGCGATGCATCACGGCGATGCGGTCGCAGATCTTGGCGGCGACGCGCAGGTCGTGGGTGATGAACAGCATCGCGAGGTTCAGGCGCTGCTTGAGGTCTTCCAGCAGATCGAGCACCTGCGCCTGGACCGAGACGTCGAGGGCCGAGACCGCCTCGTCGGCCACGAGCACATCGGGCTCCATGGCGAGCGCCCGGGCGATGCCGATGCGCTGGCGCTGGCCGCCTGAGAAGGCGTTGGGGTAGCGCTCGGCCGCGCTCGCCGAGAGGCCGACGAGGTCGAGGAGCTCGCGCGCCCGGGCGCGCGCCTCGCGCCGGGGAGTGCCGTGCGCGATCGGGCCGGCGGTGATGATCTGCTCGACGGTGCGGCGCGGGTTCAGGGACGCGAACGGGTCCTGGAAGATCATCTGGATGCGTCGCCGCTCGTCGCGCAGGGCGCGCGGCGCCAGCGCCGTGTAGTCGAGGCTGCCGAGGCGCACCGTGCCCCGGTCCGGCTCGATCAGCCGGATCGCGAGGCGGGCGGTGGTGGACTTGCCCGATCCGGATTCGCCGACGAGGCCGAGGGTCTCCCCGCGTCGGACCTCGAAGCCCACCTCCTTCACCGCCGCGATCACGCGCGGCTTGCCGAACAGGCCGCCCCGCGTCGCGTAGGTCTTGGTCAGGCCGATGGCCGAGAGCGCCAGCGGCGCGTCCGCGCGGGAAGCGCGGGCCGGCGGCACCAGGCTCGGCACCGCCGCGAGCAGGGCCTGGGTGTAGGGGTGCTGCGGATGCTGAAGGACGGTCTCGGCGCTGCCCTGCTCCACCAGTCGCCCGCGCTGGAGCACGGCGACATGGTCGGCGATGTCGGCCACCACGCCGAAATCGTGGGTGATGAACAGGACGCTCATGCCGCGCCGCCGCTGCAGGTCGCGGATCAGCTTGAGGATCTGGGCCTGGGTGGTGACGTCGAGCGCCGTGGTCGGCTCGTCGGCGACGAGGATCGAGGGTTCGAGGGCGAGCGCCATGGCGATCATCGCGCGCTGGCGCTGGCCGCCGGAGAGCTGGTGCGGGTAGGCGCGCACGATCTGGCCCGGATCGGGCAGGCCGACCTCGGTGGCGAGCGCGACGGCCCGGTTCCTGCGCTCGGCCGGCGTGAGGAGGCCGTGCGCCTCGAACATCTCGGCGATCTGGTCGCCGATGCGCATGACCGGGTTGAGGGCGGTCATCGGCTCCTGGAACACCATGGCGATGCGGCGACCGCGCAAGGCACGCCAGCCGCGCTCTTCCAGGGTCAGGAGGTCCCGCCCCTCGAACAGGATCTGCCCGCCGACCGGCTTCAGCGCGCGAGGCAGGAGGCCGGTGAGTGCGTAGGCGCTCATCGACTTGCCCGAGCCCGACTCGCCGACGACGCAGAGGATCTTGCCCGGCATCAGGTCGAGGGAGAGGTCCTCGACCGCATGGGGACGGTCCGAGCCCTTCGGCAGCGCCAGGGTGAGATTCCGGATGCGGACGACGGGCTCGTTCATGCTTAGGCTCCCTTGAGGGCTTCGCGCCGGGCGAGCACCGCCGGCCCGGTCTCGGCGAGGTCCCAGTACAGGCCCGCCATCAGCATCAGGGCCTCGCGCGAAGGCGGCCCGAGCAGGTGCTCGTCGGGGCCGTGCTGGAGGCAGGCCGGGTAGGAATGCGGCACCCACAGGGTCGGCAGGCCGAGGATCTCCGAGAAGGCGTCGTTGGGCAGCGAGCCGCCGAGGTTCGGCAGCAGGGCCGGACGCTTGCCCGTGCTCTCGGCGATCGAAGCCAGTACCCAGTCGACCCACGGGTCCTCGATGGGGAGCCGGGTGGCGCGGAACACCTCCGTGCGGGCGGCGCGGACCTCGACCATGGGGTAGCCGTGGGCGTCGAGGTGGGCGCGCAGGGCCGGCAGGATGCCTTCCCAGTCGGTGCCGACGACGAAGCGCAACTGCAGCGTCGCCTTGGCGGTGGGCGGCACGGCGTTGAGCGGCCCGTCCGGGTCGCCGGTCTTGAAGGCCAGCACCTCGAGGGTGTTCCAGCCGAACACGCGCTCGGCCGCGGACAGCCCCGGCTCGCCCCAATCGGCGTCGATCGCCGGCGCGGTCGGGTCGGTGCCCACAGCGATGTCGGCGAGCGCCGCGCGGACGTTGTCGGGGATCGCGGGCGGGCGCAGGGCGTCGAGGAGGATCTTGCCGCGCCCGTCGACGAGGGTGGCGATGGCGTTGGCCAGCACCGTGCCGGGGTTGCGCAGCAGGCCGCCCCAGTTGCCGGAATGGTGGCTGCCCTCGCGCAGGTCCAGCAGCATCTCGAAGGTGTAGCCGCCGCGCGAGCCGAGGAAGACCGTCGGCCGCTCGGCGCTGACGCGGGGACCGTCCGAGGCGATGAGCACGTCGGCCTTGAGCGCTTCGGCCTCGGCGCGGCAAAGGTCGCGCAGTCCCGGCGAGCCGGATTCCTCGCCCATCTCGATCAGCAGCTTGGTGTTGAAGCCGAGCCGCCCCTCGCGCGCCGCCATCACCGCCGCCAGCGCGCCGAGGTTGAGGATATGCTGGCCCTTGTTGTCGGCGGTGCCGCGGCCGTACCAGCGCTCGCCCTCGATGGTGATCGTCCAGGGGGCGAGGCCTTCGCGCCACTGCTCGGGGTAGCCGCGCACGGTGTCGCCGTGTCCGTAGATCAGCACGGTGGGCAGCGCGTCGCCCTCGTGGCGCTCGGCGATCAGGAGCGGGCCGTGGACGCCGTCCGGGTTGTCGAGGATGCGGCTGGTGAAGCCGAGCGGTGCGATCCGCGGGACCAGGAAGTCGGTGAGATAGGCCCTCAGCTTCGGCAGCTGCCCCGAGGTCTGGCTCTCGGTCTGGCGGGCGACGGCGTCCTGCAGCACGCTGAGGAAGCCGCCCTCGTCGTAGTGGCGCGCGGCGCGCGCGATCGCGTCGTGTCGGGACATGGGCTCACTCGATCTTGGTGCGGTGGGGTTTTCTGCGGGGCAGGGGCGGTTCAGCGCCGCCCCTCGGGGGCGGTGACGTCGCGGATGCCGTCGCCGAGCAGGTTGATCGCCAGGACGAGGACCAGGAGCGCGATGCCCGGAATGGTGATGACCCAGGGCTGGAAGAACATGTACGGCTTGCCCTCGGCGATCATCAGGCCCCAGGACGGCAGCGGCGGCTGCACGCCGAGGCCCAGGAAAGACAGGGCGGCCTCGAGCAGGATGGCGTGCGCCATCTCCAGGGTCGCCACCACGATGAGCGCGTTGAGGATGTTCGGCAGCACCTCCTGGAACAGGATGCGGGCCGGGGAGAAGCCCGTGGCGCGGGCCGCGGCGATGAAGTCCTGGTCGCGGATCTGCCGGGTCGCCGCGCGGGTGACCACGGCGAAGCGGTCCCAGAGCAGGAAGCCGAGCACCAGCACCACCACCTTCAGCGAGCCGCCGACGAGGGAGGCCATGGCGAGCGCCACCAGCACCACCGGCATCGCCAGCCGCGTGGTGACGACGTAGCTCACCACCGCGTCGACCCGGCCGCCGAAATAGCCGGCGCAGATGCCGAGCGTCGTGCCGATCACGCCCGAGATGGCCGCCGCTGCGATCCCGATCAGCAGGGAAATCTGGCTGCCGTAGATCAGGCGGCTGAGGTAGTCGCGCCCAAGCTTGTCGGTGCCGAGCACGTGGTCCCACGTGCCCTTCGCCTGCCAGATCGGCGGGATCAGGCGCCGTGAGACGTCCTGGGCGTAGGGATCGTGGGGCGCGATCAGCGGGGCGGCGAGCGCGCAGAGCAGGATGGTCCCGAGGATGCCGGCACCGATCACGAAGCCGCCGTGGCGGAGCCCGCGCCGGAGCGCCAGGGCGGTGGGCGAGCGGGCGGCGGGGAGCGCCGCCGGCCTGTCGGCCGAGAGGGCCGTCGGCGTCTCGGGCAAGCCGGCCGCGATGGGGGAGGCGGATGGCTGGAGGGTCATTGGCGCAGCCGGGGATCGAGGAAGGCGTTGAGGAGGTCGGCGGCCAGCGTCAGGGCGATGTAGATCATTGCCAGGACCAGCACGATCGCCTGCACCACCGGGAAGTCGTTGCGGGCGATGGATTCCCAGGCGAGCTGGCCGAGCCCCTGGAGCGAGAACACCGCCTCGATCACGATGGAGCCGCCGAGCAAGAAGCCGAACTGCACGGCGGCGAGCGCGATCACCGGGATGACGGCGTTGCGAAGCGCATGCCGGATCAGGATCTTGCGCGGGGGCAGGCCCTTGGCGCGGGCGGTGCGGACGTAGTCGGAGGCCAGGACCTCCAGCATGCCGTTGCGGGTGAGCCGCATCACCGCCGGCATGGCGTAGTAGCCGAGCGCGATCGCCGGCAGCACGAAGTGCTTCCAGGTCGTGTTGCCGGAGACCGGCAGCCAGCGCAGGTTCACCGAGAAGATCATGATCAGGGTCAGGCCGAACCAGAAGCTCGGCATGGCCTGGCCCAGCACCGAGACCGAGAGGGCGGCCCGGTCGATCCAGGTGTCGCGCCGGACCGCGGCCAGCACCCCGAGGGGGATGGCCACGAAGAGCGCCACGGCCAGCGCCACCACGCCGAGGAACAGGGTGATCGGCAGGCGGGCGGCCAGCAGGTCGATCACGCTCTCGCGGAAGTAGAACGAGTTGCCGAAATCGAGCCGGATCGCTTTGGCCCCCCAGGCGAAGAACTGCGCGAGAAGGGGCTGGTTGAGCCCGTACTGGACCCGGATCGCCTCCACCTGCACGGAGGTCGCCTCCGGCCCCGCGATGGCGGTGGCGAGGTCGCCCGACAGGTGCAGGAGCATGAAGCTCGCCACCGACACCGTCACGGCGACCGCCAGCGCCACCAGACTTCGTTGGATCATGAATCGCAGCATGGCCCGGCTCCCTCGTTCGGTCGGCGGTCGGTCGGCTTCAGGCGCCGGCCGTCACTTCCACTGCGCCGCGTAGAAGCGCGGCAGCTCGTCGGGCTGCGCCGTGAAGGTCAGGTCCGACGTGAAGGCGTAGTTCGTCGAGTACGAGAACAACGGCAGGGCGTAGGCCTGGCCGGCGATGCGTTTGAGCGCTTCGGCGTACTTGACCTTCCGCACGGCCGGGTCGGTCGCCCCATCCCCGGCCTGGAGGGCCGCGATAGTCTCGGGGTCCTTGGTCAGGTCCTCGTCGCCGCCGCGGAAGTAGACGCCCGTGAAGGCCGAGACGTCGAGGACGGAGAACGATCCCCAGGTCTGGAAGGCGATCGAGACCTTGCCGCCCCGGATGAGGTCGCGGAGCGCCGCGTAGCGCAGGTAGTTCAGCCGGGCGGTGATGCCGACGGCGCGCAGGTAGCCGATCACGGCCTCGGCGTAGTCGCGCTCGCGGTAGGCGCCGAGATCGATCTCGAAGCCGTTCGGGTAGCCCGCCTCCTTGAGAAGCGCCTTGGCCCTGGCCGGATCGTAACTGTAACGCGGCACGCCCTCGTCGGTGCAGCCGAACTGGTCGATGAAGCAGGCCGCGTTCATCACCCGGCTCCCGCCACGCACGAGGTTGTCCACCATGGCCTTGCGGTCGATGGCGTACGAGATCGCCTGCCGGACGCGGGGATCCTTCAGAGGCGAGTTCTCCTTGGCTCGGCCGAGGGTGTCGAACTGCAGGAACCCGACCCGCATGGTCTCGGCGCTGAGGACCGAGATGTTGGGGGCGCCCTTCAGTTGGTCGGCCTGATCGCTCGGCACGCGCCAGATCCAGTCGATGCCGCCGGTGACGAGCTCGGCCATGCGGCTATCGGCGTCGGGGATAACGCGGAACTCGAGCTTGCCGATCTTGGCCGCGCCGATCGGGCTGCCAGGCCAATACTTGGCGAAGCGCTCCATCTTCACGCCGCGGCCGTTCTCGACCGCGGTGATGCGGTAGGGGCCGGTGCCGACGGGCGCCTTGGCGAAGCCGTCGAGGCCGACCTTCTTGAAGTAGGCCGCCGGGAAGATCGGTGTCGGGCCGGCGAGGTATTCGAGCGCGGCCGGGAAGGGGGCCTTCAAATGGATGCGGACGGTGTGGGCGTCGACGACCTCCGTCGACTTCATCCAGTCGACGTTCTGCTTCGTCACCGTGCGGGCTTCCGGCGTCAGCACGTAGTTGAAGGTGAAGGCCACGTCTTCCGGGCCGAAGACGTCGCCGTTGTGGAAGGTCACGCCCTCGCGCAGGGTCAGCTCGAGGGTGACGGGATCGACCCATTTCCAGGCGGTGGCCAGCATCGGCTGGTAGGTGCCGGTCTTCGGGTCGCGGTAGATCAGGGTGTCCCAGACGTTGCGGGCCAGGATGACGCCCTCGCGGGCGCTGTTGTGATACGGGCTGACGTTTTCCGGCTCGGTGTCGGAGGCGTAGACCAGGATGTCGTTCGCCTTGCCGGCGAGCGCCGGGACGCTGGCGGCCAACATCAGCAGGGTGAGCGCGGCGCGTGCCGTGGAGCGGTGTGTCGTCATGATCCTGCTCGCCATGATGTCGGTCCTTCTCACCCGTCCGCGCGGCCAGCATCGGACCGCCCGCATCGACCTGCCGCTTTTTTCGTCGTGCCATGGTGTTGTGCAATTGGCATCGCAACAAGTAGAATTTCGTGATTGCTGCCGTGCCGTTTCGGCAATCGACAGGGTTCCATGAACGTTTCGGGCCTTCGCTACGTCTTGGCCGTCGCCAGAACCGGGTCGATCGCCGCGGCCTCCACGCACTTGAACATCGCAGCCTCGGCGATCAGCCGGCAGATCTCCAATCTCGAGAGCGAACTCGACTGCGTCCTCTTCGAGCGTCGCCCGCGCGGCATGGTGCTCAGCCCGGCCGGGGAGCTGCTGGCGGAACACGCGCGCCAGACCCTGCTGCGGGCCGAGCAGGTCGCAGCCGATATCCAGGAATTGCAGGGCCTGGCGCGCGGCTTCATCCGGGTCGCCACCTCGGAGGGTTTCGCCCTCGACCTGCTGCCGAACGCGATCGCGGGGTTCCACGCCGCCCATCCGGGCATCCGCTTCGAGGTGCAGATGCTGCCCCCCGCCCAGGTCACGCACGTGGTGGCGGCGGGCGACGCCGACATCGGCATCACCTTCGCGCTCGCGCCCTCGAGCCTGGTCGCGGTCGCCTACGACAACGCCGTCGAGATGGTGGCGCTCAGCGCCCCCGATCACCCCCTGGCGCGCCGACCCGCGATCCGGCTCGCGGACCTGAAGCCCTACCCGATCGCGGTGCCGACCCTCGACACCACGGCTCGCCGGGTCTTCGACGCGGCCTGCCTCGCCGAGGACATCACCATCGAGCCGACGCTCACGGCCAACATCCTCTCCGCCCTGCTGCCCTTCGTTCGGCGGACGAAGGGGTTGGCGCTGATGTCGGCCCTCACGGTGCAGACGCCGGTGCGCCTCGGCGAGCTCGTCTGCATCCCGGTGCACGCGCGGATGAGCCTGATGCGCGGCATCCAGGTCCAAGTGATGCGCGACCGCAAGCTGCCGCACGCTGTCCAAGCCTTCTTGCGGCAGCTGGTGGCGGCGCTGCCGCCGACGGAGTCCGGCGGCTTCTGACGCGGCTCAGCCGTTTCGGAAGGTGTAGCTGTAACCGTTGAGCGCGGGCGCTCCGCCGAGATGGGCGTAGAGCACCTTCGAGCCCTTGGGGAAGAAGCCCTTCTGCACGAGGTCGACCATGCCCTGCATCGACTTCCCCTCGTAGACGGGGTCGGTGATCATGCCTTCGAGCCGGGCCGAGAGGCGGATCGCCTCGACCGTCTCCTTCGAGGGCACGCCGTAGACCGGGTAGGCGTAGTCCTCGTTGAGCACGATGTCGTCCTCGGTGATCGCCCGCGCGCCGACGAGCTCGGCGGTGTTCCTGGCGATCTCCAGGACCTGCGCCTTGGTCTGGGCCGGGGTGCAGGAGGCGTCGATGCCGATCACGTTGCGGGCGCGCCCGTCGGCGGAGAAGCCCACCACCATGCCGGCATGGGTCGAGCCGGTGACGGTGCAGACCACGATGTAGTCGAAGTGCAGGCCCATCTCGGCCTCCTGGGCGCGGACCTCCTCGGCGAAGCCGACGTAGCCGAGCCCGCCGAACTTGTGCACCGAGGCGCCGGCGGGGATCGCGTAGGGCTTGCCGCCCTTGGCCTTCACGTCCTCCAGGGCCTTCGTCCAGCTCTCGCGGATGCCGATGTCGAAGCCGTCGTCGACGAGCTGCGTCTCCGCGCCCATGATGCGGGACAGCATGATGTTGCCGACCCGGTCGTAGACCGCGTCCTCGTGCGGGACCCAGGCCTCCTGGATCAGCCGGCACTTCATGCCGATCTTGGCGGCGACCGCCGCGACCATGCGGGTGTGGTTCGACTGCACGCCGCCGATCGAGACCAGGGTGTCGGCCCCGCTCGCGATGGCGTCGGGCACGATGTACTCGAGCTTGCGCAGCTTGTTGCCGCCGTAGGCGAGGCCCGAATTGCAATCCTCGCGCTTGGCGTAGATCAGCACGTCGCCGCCGAGATGGGCCGTCAGCCGCGGCAGGTGCTCGATCGGGCTCGGGCCGAAGGTCAGGGGATAGCGCTCGAACTTCGACAGCATCTTCGCGGGTCCTTCGTGGGTCAGCCCGGAAAAGCTAGCAAAGTCGGCGCGGAAGGTGCTCTCGAAATGCGCCTTCGTTCTCGCTGCGATGAGACGCCTAGTGTTCCTGGCCGCGGGATCCTTGCGTCATCGCCCCCTGGAACGGAAGGATCGTTCATGGACGCTGGGTGCGGGCGACCAAGCTGGGAGATTCGCCGCCGGCTTCAGGCAGGCGGCCGCATGTGCGATGCCGTCCGGGCCCGGTGGACGAGCACGGCCGCACGGCCGCCGACCCGTCCCCGGCCGGCCGGCTCGGCGCGACGGCCCGGTCCGCCCGAGCCGATTCCCGTTACAGGAGACCGTCCGCATGAGCGCCGCCGGCACGCCCCCGCTCGATCTCCCCGACGCCGTGCGGGACGGCAGGCCCACGGTCTGGCGCAACCCGCGCCTGGGCCGCGCCGCCGAGATCCTGCCGGGCCTGGCCTTCGGCCTCGCCGAGGTCGAGGCGGCCGAGGCGCGCTGGCGCCGCTTCGATCCGCTCCTCGCCCGGCTGTTTCCCGAACTCGCGACCGGCCGGATCGATTCGGCCCTCCTGCCGCTCTCCGCCGACCTGGCCGCCCTGGTGTCGGGACGCCCGGGGGCCGCGGCCTGGGTGAAGGCCGACCACGATCTGCCGATCACCGGCTGCATCAAGGCGCGGGGCGGCGTCTACGAGGTGCTGGTCGAGGCCGAGCGGCTCGGCCTCGCCGCGGGCTGGCTCTCGGGCGCGTCCTCCTATGCCCGCCTCGCCGACCCGGATGTCCGGGCGGCCTTCGGCGTCCACACGATCGCGGTGGGAAGCACCGGCAACCTCGGGTTCAGCGTCGGGGTGATCGGC
The DNA here is from genome assembly GCF_008039475.1 of Methylobacterium sp. WL12. Classification (NCBI taxonomy): domain Bacteria; kingdom Pseudomonadati; phylum Pseudomonadota; class Alphaproteobacteria; order Hyphomicrobiales; family Methylobacteriaceae; genus Methylobacterium; species Methylobacterium sp. WL12. The sequence continues at coordinate 76,615 of NZ_VRUW01000003.1, forward strand.
CGCGCCCTCGGCTTCCAGGTCGAGGTGCACATGTCCCACGACGCCAAGGCGTGGAAGAAGCGCCGCCTGCGCGACCTCGGCGCCCGGGTGGTGGAGCATGCGGGCGATTACGGCAGCGCCGTCGCCGCCGCGCGGATCGCCTTCGAGGGCCGCGCCGACGCGCACTTCGTCGACGACGAGAGCTCGGTCGACCTGTTCCTCGGCTACGCGGCGGCGGCCTTCGACCTGCGGCGCCAGCTCGACGCGGCGGGCGTGAGCGTGGACGCGGCCCATCCCTTGTGCGTCTACCTCCCCTGCGGCGTCGGCGGCGCCCCGGGCGGCGTCACCCTCGGCCTGAAACTGCTCTACGGAGACGCCGTGCGCTGCGTCTTCGTCGAGCCCGTCGCCGCGCCCTGCATGCTCGTGCAGCTCGCCGCAGGCCCGGCGCGGTCGGTGAGCGTCTACGAGGTCGGGCTCGACAACCGGACCGCGGCGGACGGCCTGGCCGTGGCCACGGCCTCGATGCTGGTGGCCGGCACCGTCGGGGGCCTCGTCGAGGCCGTGGTGACGGTGGGCGACGCCGACCTGTTCGCCTGGCTGCGCGATCTCTGGGACCGGGCGGGCTTGCGCCTCGAGCCGTCGGCGGCGGCGGCCTTCGCGGCGGTGGGGCCGGCCTGCGGCGCCCTGCCCGACGTCGCCCACGCGACGCACGTCGTCTGGACCACCGGCGGGGCGCTGCTGCCGGAGGCGGAGTTCCAGGCCGCCCTCGCACAAGCGGCCTGAGGGGCGGCCGGCCGCCGACCCGGTCGGCGCGGCGCTTGTCTCGCCGCTCGGGCGATCTCACCTACGGCGCCATGGCCAGCGTGTTCGACGTCATCATCGTAGGCGGAGGCGCCGCCGGCATCGGGGCCGCGCGGCGGCTGGCGGCGCATGGCAAGGCGACGCTGCTGCTCGAGGCCTCGTCGTGCCTCGGGGGACGCGCCTTCACGCAGGATCTCGGCGGCCATCCGCTCGATTTCGGCTGCGAATGGCTCCACTCCGGCGACCGCAACGCCTGGGTCGGCATCGCCGAGGCCTCGGGCTTTCCCGTCGACCGCGGCGAGCCGCCATGGGCGAAGGCGCATCCGTCGCTGGCCCAGGACGCGGACGGCCAGGCGGCGGCGCAGCGGGCCTACGGCGACTGGGAGGAGCGGCTTCGCCTTGTCGCGGCGGGCAGCGACCGGGCGAGCGACGCCCTGGAGCCCGGCGGTCCCTGGAACGCCTACGTGCGCGCCATCGCCGGCTTCATGAGCGGCGTCGCACCCGAGGCGATCTCGGCCACCGACTATCTCGCCTACGACGACGCCGCGACGGGCCGAAACTGGCACCTGCCGCTCGGCTACGGCACGCTGGTCGCGGCCAGCCTGCCGTCCGCGACGACTCTGCGGCTCGCCACCCCCGCCGAGCAGGTCGACCTGACCGCGGACGGCGTCGCCGTCACCACGCGCGCCGGCACCGTCCGCGCCGGGGCCGCCATTCTCACCGTCTCGACCGCGGTGCTGGCCGGCGACGCGATCCACCTGCCCTCCGGGGTCGAGCCCTGGCGCGAGGCCGCCGCCGACCTGCCGCTCGGCCGCAACGAGAAGGTCTTCCTCGAGATCGGGCGCGAGGCCGCGTTCGCGCCGGACACGCACGTCTACGGCAACCTGCACGACCGACGAGCCGCCGCCTATTCGATCCGCCCCAACGGCTGGCCGGTGATCGAGGCGTTCCTCGGAGGCGAGGGCGCCCGCATCGTGGCGGAGGACGGCCCGGCCGCCGGCTTCGCCCACGTCTCAGCCGAGCTGGCCGCGCTGTTCGGAGGCGACATCGCCTCGGCGATCCGGCCGCTGGCGGCGACGTCCTGGAGCCGGATGGCCTCCGTCGGCGGCGCGTATAGCTGCGCCCTGCCGGGCCGCTCGGGTGCGCGGGCGCGGCTCGCCCGGCCCTTCGAGGACAGGCTGTTCTTCGCCGGCGAGGCGACGCACCCGCACGATTTCACCACCGCCCACGGCGCCCACGACAGCGGGCAGCGGGCCGCCGACGAGGCCATGGCGGCGCTCGGGCGCAGGCGGGGCGAGGCGGCCTGACGGAAGGCTCCGGCGGCGTCCATAGGGCCGCAGGGGCCGGAACATCCGCGCACGGGGCCGATTGCCGAAGTTCCCGGACAGCATCACCCGACACGCGCGCCGCACGGTCTGTCCCGTTCGAACCCGGCGCGCCAGGACAGCTTCATGACCGACGCCGCTGACAAGCGCCTCACGATGCAGGATCCGCGCACCCAGTACCCGCAGCCGCCGTTCGAGCGCCAACCGCAGGAGGCGCCGGGCCTCGCCGGAGCGATGGACCCGCAGCCGGACCACGGCGAGACCAGCTACCGGGGCCACGGCCGCCTCGCCGGCCGCAAGGCCCTGGTGACCGGCGCCGATTCTGGCATCGGGCGCGCGGCCGCCATCGCCTTCGCCCGCGAGGGTGCCGACGTGGCGCTCAGCTTCGTCGAGGCCGAGATGCCGGACGCGCGGGCGGTGGCCGAGCTGATCGAGGCGGAGGGCCGTAAGGCGGTGCTGCTGCCGGGCGACATCACCGACAAGGCGTTCTGCGAGACGCTGGTGCACCGGGCTGTCACCGACCTCGGCGGGCTCGACATCCTGGTCAACAACGCCGGCAAGCAGACCAACCAGAAGGACGTCGGCGACATCACCGACGAGCAGTTCGACCGAACGCTGAAGACCAACCTCTACGCGATGTTCTGGATCACCAAGGCGGCGCTGCCGCACATGCCGGCGGGCGCGTCGATCATCAACACGGCCTCGGTCGTGGCCTACAACCCGCCGCAGATCCTCGTCGACTACGCCACCACCAAGGCTGGCATCGTCGCCTTCTCGAAGGCTCTGGCCAAGCAGCAGGTCGCGAAGGGCATCCGCGTGAACGCGGTGGCGCCTGGGCCGTTCTGGACCGCGCTGCAGCCCTCGGGCGGGCAGCCGCAGGAGGCGGTCGAGACGTTCGGCTCCGAGGTGCCGCTCGGCCGCCCCGGCCAGCCGGTGGAGCTCGCGCCGGTCTACGTCTTCCTGGCGAGCCAGGAGGCGAGCTACGTCACCGGCGAGGTCTACGGCGCGACGGGCGGCAACGGCACCGCCTGACCCCGCCGCGCCCGCAAGAGGACCGCTTTCCGCCGGCGCTCCCGCCCCGGCGACGGGGTGCACAAGGGAAAGGGCAGGCGCCGCCGGCACGAACAGGCCGGTGGCGTCTTTAAGACATTGGAACGGATAAGTTTCTCCCAAAGCCGCATCCCCGGGGTCACCGATGCCGCCTCGCGCCCGATGCCACGCCATGGTCGCGGAGCCGAATGCGACCTAGTTTGGTGTCCGGGTCCCGAGACGCGGCGGGGACGACCAGGCTCGGGAAGCAGCCCTCGATGTCACTGACGAAGCGGATCGTGGGCCTGGTCGTGCTGGCCCTGACTCCGGCGTTGGCCGTTCAAGGCTATAACGAATACGCCCTGCGGACCGCCCGTGCCGAGGCGGTTCGCAACGAGGCGATGCGCGCGGCGCGGAACGTCGCGGCCGACCTCGGGCAGTTCGGCCGCGGGGCGCGGCAGGTGCTCGGCATCCTGGCCGGCCTGTCGGAGATCCGCACCAAGGATGCGCGGGCGTGCACAGCCTACCTCGCGACGGTGGTCGGCCAGGTGCCCGGCTCGTTCTTCTTCGGCGTCGCCGACGCGGATGGAAAGATCCGGTGCAACACCCTCGGCTCGCCGGTCGGGGCCTACACGGTCGCCGACCGGTCCTACTTCCAGGATGCGATGCGTTCCGGCGGGTTCGCCATCGGGCAGGTCGTGTCCGGGCGGGTCACCGGCCGGCCCACCATCCAGTTCGCGCAAGCCATCCCCGACGACGACGGCGACGGGCGGCCCGACGGCATCGTCATCACCAGCATCGACCTGTCCTACCTCGCGGCCCGGCAGGCCAATGCCGGGCTGCCGCCCGATGCCGCGCTCACCGTCGCCGACCCCAACGGCACGATCCTGGTACGCTTGCCCGATCACGAGGCGTGGGCGGGCAAGCCGCTTCCTCCGGCTTACTGGAAAGCCCTGACGGATCACCGCGGCACCGTCGCCGACCTGCCGGGGTTGCGCGGCAACCAACGGATCACGGCGGTGGCCGGAGGTTCGCCGGAGGACCTCGAAACCATGACGGTGGCGGTGGGCCTGTCGTCGGCCAGCGCCTTCGCGGACATCGACGCCGCGACCCGCCGCGGGATCGTGCTGATCGGCCTCGGTGCGATCCTCGCCGTCGTCGCCGCGCTGATGGCCGGACGCGTCTTCATCCGCCGGCCGGTGCGACGCCTGCTTGCGGCGGCCAGCGCCTGGCGGGCCGGCGAGCTGGGGACCCGGACCGGGATCTCCGGACCCGGCGAATTCGGCCGGCTTGGGGAAGCGTTCGACGCCATGGCCGCGTCGCTGCAACGACACGAGGGCGAGCTGCGCGAGGAGGTCGCGCGCAGCCGCGTCCTGCAGGAGCGGCAGACGATGATGCTGCACGAGCTGAACCACCGCGTCCGCAACACCCTGACCACCGTGCAATCCCTGGCGCGGCAGACCCGCCGCGACGACGACCGGGGCGAACGGCTGGAGGGGCGCATCCTCTCGCTGTCCAAGACCCACGACCTGCTGTCGCGCGACGACTGGGGCGGCGCCTCGCTGCGGACGGTCCTGGAGAACGAGCTGGCCCCCTTCCGGGACGACCAGGCCCATCGCTTCGACCTGGATGGCACCGACCTCGACCTGCCGCCGCGCTACGTCCTGGCGCTCGGCATGACGGTGCACGAGTTGACCACCAACGCGGCCAAGTACGGCGCACTCTCGACCGATGCGGGCCGCGTCGAGGTCGCCTGGACCGTCGTCGTCGCCGAGAGCGCCGCGAGGCGGCTCGTTCTGGATTGGCAGGAGAGCGGAGGCCCGCCGGTTCGGGAGCCGGGAAAGCGCGGATTCGGCACGCGCCTGATCACGGGCGGGATTAGCCGGGAGCTCGGCGGGCTGGTCCGGCTGGACTTCGCCATCGACGGGTTGCGCTGCAGCCTCGACGTCCCCCTCGACGAGCCGGACCGCTTCACCTCGTTCGGCGGCCTCGCCGACGCGCGGCCGGCCGGGCGGGCCTGAGGGGCCACCCGTCCGCTGGGACGTGGCGTCCCGCCATGTGCGCTGCCTCACCGCGCCGACGGCGGCGGCCGGCTTAGCCGTTCTCGATGAGCACCAGCATCCACGACGTCAGCGCGCCGATCTTCGTCAACGCGCTTCGCAACATGAGCGCCTGGCTCGACAAGGCGGCCTCGGAGAAGCCGGAGGCCGACCTGCTCCTCGCCCGCCTCGCCCCCGACATGAAGCCGTTGCCGGCCCAGTTCCAGATGGCGTCCGACAGCGCGAAGAACGCGATGGCGCGGCTCGCCGGCATTGAGGCTCCGGCGATGCCGGACGTCGAGGCGAGCTTTGCCGAGCTCAAGCAGCGCTGCGCCCGGACCATCGCCTTCGTCGAGGGCGTCGACCCGGCGGCGCTGGCATCCGCCGCGGAGCGCGAGGTGGAGCTGAAATTCCCCAACGGCTCGGGATACCGCTTCTCGGGGCAGACCTACCTCACCGGGTTCGCGCTTCCGAACTTCTTCTTCCACGTCACCACCGCCTACGCGATCCTGCGCGGGGCCGGCGTGAGCCTCGGCAAGCCGGACTTCCTCCAGCATCTCGGGCCGCCGAACATCCAGGCGGCGAAGTAGGCGACGCACCGGGTGTCGGACATCGCGCACATCAGGTCGGGAGCGCCGCAAGTTCCAGGCGCGCCGGCTTCAAGCCGGGTCCGTCGTCGGCGATGCCGCGGAACTCGGGGCGGTCGAGCCGCTTGGCTTTCCGAGCCGGTGCTCGTGCCGGTCGGGAGGAAGACCATGTCGAGCGACACAGATAAGCACCGCGCCCTGCTCGGCGCCCTCAAGGACGCCCAGGGCAAGGGCGACGGCGCCTTCGAGCAGGCCGTCACGAACGCCTTCGAGCATGTCTTCGAGCATCTCGGGCGCCTGAACGACCATGTTTCGCTCGGCGGCCCAGACGGCGAGGATCCGCATCTAAAGGCCGGCGAGTCGCCCACCCTGCGATAGCTCGCGGACCGAAGGGCATCGCGCTGCGAAGACCTCGATGCCCTCGACTGCGTTCCGATGACCGGCGCGTCGACGATGTCAGAACTTGCGGATGACCGGGCTCGCCGCGGGAGGCGCGTCCTTGTCCTGATAGATCGGCACGGTGACTCGCAGCCAGCCGCGTGTCTCGAGGCCGGCGTAGTTGCGCTGAATCACGTCCCGCGTGACGTAGGCCTGAAGGTTCACCGGGCCGAAATTGTATCCGACGAGTGCGCCGACGGCGACCTGGCCTTGGCGGGCGTAGGAGGGGTCGCCGGTCGGCAGGTCGGTCGATCCGAAGGCCACCGGCCCGACCTCCCATTTGCCGAAATGCTTCGTGGCCGTGAGGTCGAGGTTGAGAAAGTCCGGGTAGTACGTGCCGGTGGCCGACCGCGTGTCGAAGAAGGTGCCGTAGAGGACGTTGCCCGTCAGGTTCCAGCCGTCGCCATTGTACGTGATGGCGAAGCGCTGGTGCAGCACCGGATTCTGGATGACGATCTTCGTGTCGCTCGGGAGGTACGCGCCGAGCAGGTAGCTGAAGTTGAGGTCGTGGCCGAGCTTCCAGGCGACCTGGGCGGCAAGCAGCGTCTGCCCGAACCCGCTCTGGTAGGCCGCGCCCCGCGTGCTCGATGCGGTGATGGGCTGCAGCACGACGAATTGCAGCCGTCCGCCGACGATGTCGGCCGGCGTCGCCCAGATGAAGGACGGCAGGTTGACGTTCGAATCGGTGCCGCGCGGGGCGATGTCCCGCGAGCCGAAGCTCGACGTGTCGATGAAGTAGAGGCCGACGGGCAACGGCGCGCCGGGGGCCTGCCCCACGGTCTGCCCGGGTTGCGCCGAAGAGCCTGCCGTCGCGGGGGCGGCCGCCAGCCCGAAGATCGACGCGGCCACGGCTGTGACCTTCGTCGCCTGCATGAAACCCGCGCTCGTCATTCCACCGATCATGCCAACGTCCATGCCACCCCGTCGTCGGGTCCGCCCGTATGGCATGGCGCCGGAAATCCTGTCGCTCACTTGTGCGCAAGACGAAGCGTTGCACTGCGAGCGTCGCCATCGTGCAACGCTTCGAGCGCTACTCTCAAGCGCCACGTCAGCACAAGCAGACCGAGAGGAAACTAGAAGCAGCCCCTGTGGCGATCCTTGAACTCGGCTTTGAACATATCGCCGGTGAAGAGTTCCCCCTTGGCATCTTCGATGCGAACGTTCGCATGGCCGGCGTCGATCCAGCGGCGGGCGAGGACGACGGCGCTCGCCGCCATCTGGCGCGTCTGTTGGAGGACGCCTTCCTGGGCGTGGGCGGTGATGACGTAGAGCGCGCGTTGCGGGGGAGCATCTGCCATCCCGCGGTTTAAGCCGCGCTCCGCCCACGCCGCTTTCTCACACGTTAAACAATTCTCGTTTTCGGCGGCATCGCCTTCGCTCCGGCGCGCGGGGCGGCTCAGTCGTGCTGCCCGCATCCGCAGCCCGTCGCGTGGGTGCCACCGGGCCAGCGCGAGGCCCGGATCACGCTGCAGAAGTTCCCCTTGCGGAACGCCGGCTCCTTGTCGGCGATGACGTCGGCCTTGACGTTGCCGAAGGTCGTGTCCGGCTTGTGCCGGATGCCGTCGTAGAAGGCCTGGATGATGTCCTCCTTGAAGTCCGGCGTCCGGGGGAAGACCGAGACCACCGCGGCGCGCTCGGCGTCGGAATACTGGTCGTAGGTCAAGCCGAGCACGTCCATCTCGACGCCGGCCGTGACGAGCGCGACCACCGGGTGCATGTGGACCGGGATGCCGGGCGTGGTGTGCAGGGCGATGGCCGTCCACACCGTGTAGACGTCCGCCTCCGGCACGCCGTGCGCCTTCAGGAAGTCGCGCGCCGCGTTGGCTCCGTCGACCTCGAAGCGCGCGTCGGCGCTGCTGTGGTCCGGCATCAGGCCGACGTCGTGGAACATCGCGCCGGCGTAGAGCAGCTCGCGGTCGAAGCGCAGGCCCTGCCGGACGCCGGCCAGCGCGCCGAACCGATAGACCCGGCTTGAGTGGTTGAAGAGCAGGTCGGTCTCGGTGTCGCGCACGAAGGCGGTGATCGCCTTGGCGAGCGCGCTCTCGGGGATGGCGGCGTCTGACGGGGTGCTCATGGCGGATCTCCTTTGCGCGGGGGCGTTCCACGAGCTACGGACCCCCACGCCCGTCAGCAATCGTCTTGACACGACGATCTCTGCCATCGTGCGCGCAGCGTCAGCCATGGAGCCTGCATGGCCCCCGATCCGTCGCCGTCCTCGCCCTTCCCGGCGTCCAGCTTCTCGACGTGGCCGGACCGCTCGACGTGTTCGCGGAGGCGAACGCCCAGAGCGGCCGGGACGCCTACGCACTCGCCGTCGTCGGAACGGAGCCCGGCCCCATCATCACGTCGTCCGGGCGTGGCCTGGTCGCGGATTGGGTCGCGCCAGACGCCGCGCCGGCGCAGTTCGACACCCTCCTCGTCGCCGGCGCACCGCGGATCCGGGAACTGGAGGTTCGGCCCGACCTCTTGGCGTGGCTCGGCCGGGCCGCGGAGGGCTGCCGACGCTACGGCTCGGTCTGCAGCGGTGCGTTCCTCCTCGGGCAGGCCGGCCTGCTGGACGGCAGCCGGGTGACGACGCACTGGGCCGTGGCGGAGGCTTTGGCGGAGCACTATCCCGCGGCGATCGTCGAGCCCGACGCGATCTGCCTGTTCGACGGGAGGTTGCGGACCGCCGCCGGGGTGACGGCCGGCCTCGATCTCGCCCTGGCGCTCGTGGACGAGGATCTCGGCGACGAGATCGCACGCCGGGTCGCGGCTCAGCTCGTCATGTTCTTCAAGCGCGGCGGCGGCCAGATGCAGTTCAGCCGCCGCGGGGTGAGCGCCCCGGTCGGACGCTCCGCCCTGCAGGCGGTGCAGCGCTGGATCGCCGCCCACCCCGCGGAGGACCACGGCGTCGAGCGCCTCGCCGAACGGGCCGGGATGAGCCCGCGCCACTTCGCGCGCCTGTTCCTGGCCGAGACCGGCCTGACGCCCGCGGCCTATGTCGAGACCGTGCGGATCGAGGCCGTCCGCCGCCTGCTCGAAACGAAGGACGCCGCCCTCAAGCAGGTGGCCGACGCTTGCGGCTTCCGCGACGCCGACACCCTCCGGCGCGCATTCGTCCGCCGGGTCGGCACGACGCCGGCCGAATACCGGCGCCGACAGGCGGGGCCCTGACCGACGCCTGACGTCGAAAGGCGTTTTAGGGCGGGGGTTCGGGAAGTATCCGCCTTCGGTCGGGTACCGCCTCACACGTAGCCCTTGAAGCGGACGTAACCGCCTCACCGCACGCGATGTCTTCGCGCTACGTGCGTGACACCTGTCTAGGGGCGACGCGGTGCCCAAGCCAGGATTCGCGGTGACAGTCGAACGATGGGGATCGCGTATTTTAAGCGAATTTATAGACAGCATGCGCAAACAGTGCAGAATGAATGTGTCGAACGGCGTCGTCGTGGGCTGTGTCGGCGCAAAAACCAATAAATCTGCGCGGAATGCGCAGGGAGGAGCCCGAGATGCAGATCCCGATCAAGCGGGCGATCGAGGCCGTGCCCGGCGGCATGATGGTGGTGCCGTTGCTCGCCGGGGCGCTCATCGCCACCTTCTTCCCCGGCACGCCGAAGCTTTTCGGCTCGTTCACGGGCGCCCTGTTCTCGGGGGCGCTGACGATCCTCGCCGTCTTCTACGTGTGCATGGGAGCGAGCATCGATTTCCGCGCGACGCCCTACATCGCCAGGAAGGGCGGCACGCTGCTGCTGGTGAAGGTCGGCATCGCCGTGCTTCTGGGCCTGGTCTTCGGGCGCGTGCTGGGCGAGGCGCCGGTCGCCGCCGGCATGTTCGCGGGCCTGTCCACCCTGGCGGTCGTCGCGGCGATGAACGACACGAACGGCGGCCTCTACATGGCGCTGATGGGCCAGTACGGCCGCCCGCGCGACGTTGGCGCCTACACGGTGATGTCGCTGGAGAGCGGGCCGTTCCTCACCATGGTCACGCTCGGGGTCGCGGGGCTCTCGGCCTTTCCCTGGCAGACGCTGGTCGGGGCCATCCTGCCGCTCCTCGTCGGCATGATCATCGGCAACCTCGACCGTGAGATGCGCGCCTTCCTCGGCCGCGCCATCCCCGTGATGATCCCGTTCTTCGCCTTCGCGCTCGGTGCGGGGCTCGACCTCACCAAGGTCTGGCAGGCGGGCCTTCTCGGCCTCGCGATGGGCGTCGCCGTGGTGGTCGTCACGGGCATCCCGCTGTTTTTCGCGGACCGTCTCACCGGCGGGACCGGGGTCGCCGGGATCGCTGCCGCCTCGACCGCCGGAAACGCGGCTGCGGTGCCCGCGATCGTGGCCTCGGCCAACCCGGCCTATGCCGACGCCGCAGGTCCGGCGACGATCCTGGTGGCCGCCTGCGTCGTCGTCACGGCCATTCTCGTCCCCGTGGCGACGGCCTGGGCCGCGCGGCGGTTCGGCGATCCCGTGGAAGCCGAACTCTTGGAGGCCGATCCCGAGCTGGCGCCCGCCATCCGCGTTCCCGCTTCGGATCGCATGGCCCGCCCGAACCACTCGGCCGGCCCAGACCGCGTCGCTGGGCGCTGACATGGCCGACCGCTGGCTCATCCTCGCCGACGACCTGACCGGCGCCGCCGACTGCGCCATCGCCTTCGGTCGCCGCGGCCGTGCGGCGGCGGTGAGCTGGGGCACAGCGACTCAGGGCACCGGGACAGGATTCGGCTCTGCGGATCTCCTGGTGTTGTCCTACGATGCCGACAGCCGGGGCCTCTCCGCCGCGGCTGCCGCTCAGCGGCACGCCCAATGCCTGAGGCGCCTCCACGATCCGGACCGGATCCTATTCAAGAAGATCGACTCGACCCTGCGTGGCCAGCCCGCCGCCGAGACCGCCGCAGCGATCCATCACTTGAAGGGCCGGACCGAGGCCGGCCGCGCCGGGACCGTGTTCGGAATCTGCGCCCCGGCCTTTCCGGCCGCCGGGCGCACGACCGTCGGCGGCCGCGTCCACGTCGACGGCCGCCCCCTTGAGGACGCCGAAGTCTGGACGCGTGACCACAGCTACGCGAACGCCGACCTGGCCTTTATGCTGGGCACGGCCGGCGTCGCGACGAAGGCCGTGCCGCTGGCCATGGTGCGCGGCCCGGGCTTCGCGTCGCAGCTCGAGCAGATCGCCGCCGCGGGCGATGTCGTCGCCATCTGCGATGCCGAGACCCAGGAGGATCTCGACTGCATCGCCGCCGCGGGCTTGCGCATCGCCGCCGCGGGCCTGTCATCGTTCTTCGTCGGCAGCGCCGGCCTCGCGCACGCCCTTGCCGCGGTCGAGGCGAGTCCGCCGCTCGCGCCGTTGCGGATTGCGCCGCACCGTGGCGGCAGCTTGATCGTGGTGGGATCGCTCGCGGCAGCCTCCCGCGCGGCCACCCGCAAGCTCGCCGCCCTGGACGGCGTCGTCCACCTGCCCGTTCCGTCCGAGACCCTCCTGCGCGATCCCGGCGACTTGGCCGCCTCGCTCGCGCATGTCGAGATCGCGATCGCCGCCGGGCACGACGTCCTGGTCGAGATCGCGATGGAGGGCGTTCCCGACATGGCCCTCGGCCCCCGCCTCGTGCAAACCCTGGCCGACGCGCTCGCGCCGTTGGGTTCCGGGATCGGCGCGTTCGCGGCCACCGGGGGTGAGACCGCCTCAGCCCTCCTGTCGCGCTTCGGAGTCGAAGGCATCCGCCTTGTCGACGAGATCGAGCCCGGCGTGTCCCTCGGCCTCACGCTCGGCCGCCTCGCCATCCCCGTCGCGACGAAGGCGGGCGCCTTCGGCGACGCCGACAGCCTCATCCGCATCCGCGAGCGCTTGCGTGCGGTCCGCATCGAAGGAAGCTTCTCATGACACGTCCGACCATCGCCATCACCATGGGTGATCCGGCCGGCATCGGCCCCGAGATCATCATGAAGGCGCTCGCCCACGCCGAGGTCCAGGCCCTGTGCCGTCCGCTGATCGTCGGCGATGCCGGGCGACTCCGGCAGGCGGGCGAGATCGTCGGGTCGCGGGTGCCGGTCGATGCCCTGACGGAGGTCGGCGAGGCCGACTTCGACACGGGGGCGGTGCAGTGCATCGACCTCAAGGTCGTCCCCGCCGACCTGCCGTTCGGGCAGGTTTCTCCGGTCGGCGGCGAGGCGGCCTACCGCTTCATCGCCAAGGCGGTCGAGCTGGTGCAGGCGGGCGAAGCCGGCGGGATCTGCACCGCGCCCCTGTCCAAGGAGGCGCTGCATGCCGCCGGCCACAAGTTCCCTGGCCACACCGAGATGCTGGCCCACCTGACCGGCACGCCGGAGGTCTCGATGATGCTGGTCTCGCCCAAGCTCCGGGTGATCCACGTCACGACGCATATCGGCCTCATCGACGCGATCGCAAAGATCGAGCCCGGCCTGGTCGAGCGCGTGATCGCGCGGGGGCATGCCGTGCTGGTGAAGGCCGGCATCGCGAACCCGAAGATCGGCGTCTGCGCGATCAACCCGCATGCGGGCGAGAACGGCCTGTTCGGCCACGGCGAGGAGGCGGAGAAGATCACGCCGGCGGTCGAGGCCTGCCGGGCCAGGGGGTGGGACGTACGCGGCCCGCTGCCCGCCGACACGCTGTTCTTCCTCGCCGGCCGCGGCGACTACGACATGGTCGTCGCGATGTACCACGATCAGGGTCACGGCCCGATCAAGGTGCTGGGTCTCGAGGCCGGCGTGAACATCACCGTGGGCCTTCCGGTGATCCGCACCTCGGTCGATCACGGGACCGCCTTCGACATCGCCGGCAAGGGCGTCGCCGACGAGCGCAGCCTGATGGAGGCCCTGCGGCAGGCGGTCGACCTCGCTCCAAAGGCGGCGCCGGCTTCTACATAGCCAGCCGATCCACCCTCGGGCATGATGGGCCCTTCGCTCGGTCGGAGCGGAGGGCGGATCGGGCGCACCGGATCATCTCGGTAGGGTCGTCGTCCTCATGTCGATGCGGAGCAAGGCGCGTCAGGCGCTGCTGCTGGAGGCGCTGAAGCTCGGCGAGATCGACGTCGACGACGTCGCCGCCCGCCTGGACGTTTCGGCCTCAACGGTCCGGCGCGACCTCCAGGTCCTCTCCGCCACCCGGGCCGTCCGCCGGACCTACGGCGGCGCGATCCTCGCCGGGCACCCGGTCGAGACGACCTTGGCCGAGCGCTTGGCCGTGAACGGGCCCGAGAAGCTCGCCATCGCCCGCAAGGCGATCACGCTGGTCGAGGATGGCGACACGCTGATCCTCGACGCCGGCTCCACGGTCGCCGCGTTCGGGCAGTTGCTCGCCAAGCGCCGCCTGCGCATCGTCACCAACAACCTCGCCCTGCTCCCCGCCCTCGCCGAGGCGCCGGGGATCGAGCTCGTGGTCCTGGGAGGCGCCCTGCGGGCCACCAGCATGAGCACGGTCGGCCCCCTCGCCGTCGAGGCGCTTCGCCTCATGACCGCGGATCACGTCGTCCTCAGCGCCGACGGGGTGGTGGCGGGTCGCGGCCTCTGCGAGGCGAGCCTCGATCAGGTGGCCCTCAAATCCCTGATGATGCGCCAAGCGAACGGGGTGATCGTACTCGCCGACGCGAGCAAGCTCGGCCGGGCCGAGCAGAACGCCTGGGCGGCGCTTCCGCGACGGTGGACACTGGTTACGACGTCGGACGCGCCGAGGGATCAGGTGCAGCGCCTCGCGGATGCCGGCGCCGCCGTCCTCGTCGGCCAAAGCGCGTCGCGCAAGCTCTGACCGTCCCGCCGCCGCGCCCTCACGGCATGACGGGCGGATGGTAGGTCAACGTGAAGGCCAGGGCCCAGAGCAGGAACAGCACCAGCGGCAGGTGGACGATGAGCTGAAGGAAGCTGAAGCCGACGATGTCCCGCGCCTTCAAGCCGATGATGCCGACCAGCGGCAGCATCCAGAACGGGTTGATCAGGTTCGGCAGCGCTTCGGCGGCGTTGTAGATCATCACCGCCCAGCCGAGGTGGACCTTCAGCTCGTTGGCCGCCTGGAGCACGTAGGGCGCTTCGAGCAACCATTTGCCGCCGCCCGAGGGGACGAAGAAGCCGAGGATCGCCGAGTAGACGCCCATCGTCAGCGGGAAGGTGCCGGCGGTGTTGAGGTTGACGAAGGCATGGGTGATCGCATCGGACGCCGAGGCGCCGGCCGCGTTCTTCGGCACCGTCAGCATCCCGCTGATCGCCGCGTAGAGCGGATACTGGATCAGGATGCCCGCGATCGCCGGCACCGACTTCGAGACGGCCACGAGGAAGCGCTTCGGCCGCCAGTGCAGCAGCAGGCCGAGGGTGAGGAACAGCAGGTTGTAGGTGTTGAGGTTCGAGATCGCGACGATCCACGACTGGCGGGTGAATTCCTGCACGATCCAGCCGCCGGCGATCACCACGAGGAGGATCGTCAGGAGCGGCGAGTGCTCCAGCCACTCGCCCGGCTGGCGCGGCGGCGGGATGTCGGTCGATTCGCGGCTCACGTCGACGCCCAGGGTCTCGGCGGTGACGGCGGTCGCCCCGCGCGGCGCCGAGGCGTAGGCGATCGCCACCGAGACGACGAACAGGATTGCCGCGATCAGCATCGACTGCCACAGGAAGATGGTCTCGCTGAACGGGATCACGCCGGATATTGCGAGCAGACTCTTGGTCAGGCTCGCAGGGTTGGCCTGGAGTTGCGCCGCCGACGAGCTGAGACCGAGCGCCCAGGTCGCGCCGAGCCCAAGATAAGCCGCCGCGCCCGCGGCCCGGTAATCCATCCGCAGGTCCGTCCGCCGGGCGAGCGCCCGGACCAGCAGGCCGCCGAAGATCAGGCTCAGGCCCCAGCTGAGGAACGACGAGAGCATCGTCGCCCCCGCCACGAAGCCGACTGCCCCGCGACCGGTCCGGGGCACCTGCGCCATGCGCTCGATCAGCGCCCGCACCGGTGGCGAGACCGCCACGACGTAGCCGCCGATGGTGACGAAGGCCATCTGCATGGTGAAGGGGATCAAGCTCCAGAAGCCATCGCCGAAGCTCTTGGCGACGGACGCCGCCGGCGCGCCGTTGGCCAAGACGCCGAGGGCGACGATCACCACCGCGATGGCGACGAAGATGAAGGCGTCCGGAAACCAGCGCTCGGCCCAAGCGGTGAAGCGGATGCCGAGACGTTCGAGCGTTCCGGACGCCGGCGACGTGCCGGGATCGGTTGCCGGCACAGGCTTGGAGGGAACAGGCTTGGACAGGGATGGATCAACGGGCGCGATCGCCATGGATGTCCTCTGAGCTTCGGCTCTCCGCGGCCGAAGCCGCAACGATGACACGCCCGTGCTCGACCTCGAAAACGGGCCCTGTTCAAGATCGTGACAGCCGGCCGCGATCGTGGAGGCTGTCGGCTCGCCCGAGGCCCACCGCGTCAAGGCAGGCCACGTCGTCCAATACCTATCGCACGCACTGGGGCGGTCCCTTACGTCAGCGATCGAGATGGCGATTGAAGAAGGACGCGATCTCTTCGAACGCCTCCTTCACCTCCGGGACGCGATCGTCCCGGTAGAATTGCGCGTGCGACTGCCCCTCGAAGACCTGGAGCGCGGCCTCGACCCCGGCCTGCCGGAGCTTGCGGTGCATCCGGACGGTGTTCGAGAGGAGGAGGTCGCGCGTGCCCGTCGTCAGGATCGTCGGCGGGAACCCGCGCACGTCGCCGTTGATCGGCGAAAGCAGGGGATCGGAAAGGTCGTGCCCCGCGGCGTAGAATTTCGTGGCCGCGTCACAGAATCCGGTCGGCGAGACCAGGACGTTGTCCACCATCGCGTTGGTCTGGAACGAGTCGCCGCGCTGCGTCGCGTCCGACATCGGCGTGCCGGGCGCGATCGCCCCGGGCAGCGGGAGGCCTTCCGCCTTGGCCCGCAGCATCATCTCGAGGGTCAACGCGCCGCCGGCCGAGCTTCCGAAGACCGCGATCCGACCGGGGGCGGTGGTCTGAAGCACGGCCTTGTAGACCGTCATGCCGTCGTCGAGGGCCGCCGGGAAGAACGCCTCTGGCGGCATCCGGTAGTCGACCGCGATGACTTTCATTCGGCCGAAGCCGGCCAGCAGCATCGCCTCCGGCAGGGCGGCCTCGCGGGGGTTGAGGACGTAGCAGCCGCCGTGGACGTGGATCGCGATCCGATCGCGGTTCGCGGCGGGGATGTCGGCCGGGGTGATCGTGTACGCCCGCACGCCGTCGATCGTCGTCGGCGCCACGCTCACC
The DNA here is from genome assembly GCF_008039475.1 of Methylobacterium sp. WL12. Lineage (NCBI taxonomy): Bacteria > Pseudomonadati > Pseudomonadota > Alphaproteobacteria > Hyphomicrobiales > Methylobacteriaceae > Methylobacterium > Methylobacterium sp. WL12. The sequence continues at coordinate 93,031 of NZ_VRUW01000003.1, forward strand.
CGCAGGCGCTCCGACATCGGCCCGATCTGCGGGGCGACGAGGGTCGCGAAGCCGTCCGAGAGTTGCTTCCAGCCGTCGGGCGTCGTCGGCGGCTTGTCCCAGTTCGTCCGCAGCGGCTGGGCGATGATCGCCTGCAGGGCCGGGCTTACGGTGTCGGGCACCGGGATCGTCTTGGCCGGCACCTCGCGGGGCGAAGGCGGCGCGGCTTGAGCCCAGGCTGCAGACGGGCCCGCGAGGCAGGCGAGGATGGCGGCGGTCATGAAGCGCATGCGGTGCGTCCTGCGATAGAACACGGTCAGGTTCTCGCATCTTCAGGCGAGCCGGCGTCCATCGTGCGTGAGGATGCGAGCGTCGGCTCGATCCGCAAGCCGGTCGTCTGGTCGAAGAGGTGGATGTGGGCTGCGGGAAACGAGACCTGGATGGCGTCGCCCACAGGCGCGCCGTTGGCGACCTTGAGCGTCAGCGACGCTTCGCCCGGGCGTCCGGCATGCACCAGCATCTCGGAGCCCAGAAGCTCCACGACCTCGACCAGCCAGGCCATGCCCGTTGCGTCGAGCGCGACGTGTTCCGGCCGGATGCCCAGGACCACCCGGTGGCCGTCGGGCCGGTCGAACCGCCAGGGCCCGAGCGCGACGTCGGCGTCAGCCACCCGCACCGTCGTGCCGTCGCGCCCGAGGGTGCCGGGGAGTAGGTTCATCGCCGGCGAGCCGATGAAGCCCGCGACGTAGGTGTCGGCCGGGCGCTCGAACACCTCCGTCGGCGTCGCCAGCTGCACCGGCACGCCCTGGTGCATCACGAGCAACCGGTCGCCCAGCGTCATCGCCTCGACCTGATCGTGGGTGACGTAGAGGCTCGTCACCTTCAGCCGGCGCTGGAGGCGGCGGATCTCGCCGCGCATCTGCACCCTCAGCTTCGCGTCGAGGTTCGACAGCGGCTCGTCGAACAGGAACAGCTTCGGGTCGCGCACGATGGCGCGCCCCATGGCGACGCGCTGGCGCTGGCCGCCGGACAGCTGGCGCGGCTTTCGATCGAGCAGCGCTTCCAAGCCCAGGAGGGCCGAGGCCGCGTCGACCTTCGCCCGGATCTCGGCGCGGGGAAGCCCGCGGATCTTCAGCGCGTAGGCCATGTTCTCGAACACGCTCATGTGCGGGTACAGGGCGTAGTTCTGGAACACCATCGCGATGTCGCGCGCCGACGGGTCGAGGTCCGTGACGTCGCGCCCGTCGATCAGGACGCGCCCGGCGGTCGGCGTCTCGAGGCCCGCCACGATGCGCAGGAGGGTGGATTTTCCGCAGCCCGACGCGCCGACGATGACGAGCATCTCGCCGTCCGCCAGGGCGAGGTCGACGCCCTTCAGGATTTCATTGTCGCCGAAGCTCTTGCGCAGGCCGTCGAGTCTCAGGCCCGCCATCACTTGTCACCCTCCGTCAGGCCCTTCACGAACCAGCGCTGCATGACGAGCACCACCGCGACCGGCGGGATCAGCGCCAGCACCGCCGTCGCCATGACCTTGTTCCATTCGGTGGCGGTGTCGACGCCGACCATCTTGACGATGCTGATGACCACCGTGTCGAGCTTCGGATCGGTCGCGACCAGGAGCGGCCACAGGTACTGGTTCCAGCCGTAGACGAACAGGATCACGAACAGGGCCGCGATGTTGGCGCCCGAGACCGGGATCAGGATGTCCCGCAGGAAGCGCAAGGGGCCTGCCCCATCCATGCGCGCCGCCTCCACGAGCTCGTCCGGAACGGCGAGGAACGTCTGTCGGAACAGCAGCGTCGCCGTGGCGGAGGCGACGAGGGGAATCGTCAGCCCCGTGAAGCTGTTGATGAGGTCGAGGGAGGACATGACCTGGAAGGTCGGGATCAGCCGCACCTCCACCGGGAGCATCAGCGTCAGGAAGATCAGCCAGAAGGCGGTCATGCGGAAGGGGAAGCGGAAGAAGGTGACGGCGTAGGCCGAGGGCAGCGACAGGGCGATCTTTCCGAACGCGATCGCCAGCGCCATCGCGGCCGAGACGAGCAGCGAGCGCCACACCGGCCCGGCCCCCGCCGACCCGTTCACCAGCACGTCGCGGTAGACGCCGAGGCCGGAGAGGCTCGGGACGAGCGAGACCTCGCCGCGGGCGATCGAGGCCGAATCCTGGGTCGAGCCCGCGACGGCGATCCAGATCGGCAGGGCGAACAGCAGGATCGCCAGGATCAGCACGGCATGCGGGATCAGGGCGGGCATCCTCCGGCGCATCAGGTGGCGGCCTTTCGCCCGAGGAACCGGAACTGCAGGGCGCAGAGGACGATGACGCCGGCCATCAGCACCACGGACTGCGCGGAGGACGAGCCGACGTTCGCGTTGACCACGCCGTCGAGGTACACCTTGAGGACGAGCGTCTGGGTCGATTGGCCCGGCCCTCCGCCGTTCACCGCGTAGACGGTCGCGAAGGTGTCGAAGGCCGCGTAGACGAGGTCGACCACGAGCAGGAAGTAGACCGTCGGCATCAGCAACGGCAGGACGATGGTGCGGAACCGGCGGACGCCGCGGGCGCCGTCGATGCGAGCCGCCTCGATGATCGTCTTCGGGATGGCCTGGAGGCCCGCCAGGAAGAAGATGAAGTTGTAGCTGACCTGCTTCCAGGCGGCGGCCAGCACCACGAGCGCCATGGCCTGCGTGCCGTCGAGCTTGTAGTCCCAGGCGATCCCGATCCGGTTCAGCCAAGCCCCGACGAGGCCGATCTGCGGGTGGAACATCAGCACCCACAGCACCGCCGCCATGGCCGGCGCCACCGCGTAGGGCCAGATCAGCATCGTGCGGTAGAAGGCGCGCCCGCGGATCTCGGTGTCGGCCAGGACCGCGAGCACCAGCGCCACGCCCATCGCGATGGCGGTCACGCAGGCGCAGAACACCAGCGTCCGCCCGATCGCGGCGAGGTAGAGCGGATCGCCGAACAGGTCGGCGAAGTTGTCGAGGCCGACGAACTCGGTGCTGGTGCCGAAGGCGTCCTCGCGCTCCAGGCTCGACTTGATCGCCTGGAGGGCCGGCCAAAGGAAGAAGGCGCCGGTCAACACCAGTTGCGGCAGGATGAGCAGCGCCGGGAGCACCCGGCCCGGGAACAGCGTCCGTCGTTCCATGTGGGGAGTGCCTTGGTCGGGACTGCCTTGCGCCGGCCGCCGCGTCAGCCGCGCGCAGATTTCTGGAAGTCGCGCAGCACGCGGTTCCCGCGCGCGACGGCGCCGTCCATGGCCGATTGCGCGGTCTGCTGGCCCTGGAGCGCCTTCTCGATCTCCTCGTAGAGGATCGCGCGGATCTCCGGCAGGCGGCCGAGGCGCAGGCCGCGCGAGTTCGGGGTCAGCTCCCCGCGGGAGAGCTGCCGCGCCGGAACGTCGGTGCCGGGATTCCTGTCGAAGTAGCCCGCCTGCTTCGTGGCCTCGTAGCCGGCCAGCGTCACCGGGACGTAGCCGGTGTTCTGGGCGTAGAGGGCGACCTGCTCGGGCTTCGCGAGGAAGGCGTAGAAGGCCGCGACGCCCTTGTACTCGGCCTCGCTGCGCTTGGGCGCCGTCATCGCCCACAGGCTGGCGCCGCCGATGATGGAGTTGTTCGGCCGCGGGTTCAGCGCCGGCTCGGTCGGCAGGAAGGCCTCGGCGTACCGGAACTTGGCGTTCTTGACGATGTCGGCGCGGCCCGAGGACGAGCCGAAGCCGATCGCGGCCTGCCCGGAATAGAAGACCGCGTCGGGCGCGCCGTCGCGGCCGGCATACTTGAAGGCGCCGTCCTTCGAGAGGTCGAGGAAGCGCTGGAGTTGGTCGACGAAGGGCTTGGTGTTGATGAGCAGTTCCGCGCCGAGGCCGTCATAGCCGTCGTTCTCGGTGGCGTAGGCGAGGTTCTGGATTGCGGCGTATTCCTCGAACTGGATCCAGGTCATCCAGGCCGAGGTGCTGGCGATGGGCGTGGCCGCCTTCGACGCGAGGGTGCGGGCCGCCTTGGCGAAGTCGTCGTAGGTGGCCGGCGGCTTGTCCGGGTCGAGCCCCGCCTTCTCAAAGGCGTCGCGGTTGTACCACATCACCGCCGTCGAGGAGTTGAACGGCATCGAGGCGAGCTTGCCGTCGGCCAAGCTGTAGTATCCGCGCACGCCGGGGATGTAGGCCTTGGGGTCGAGGGCGAGCCCGGTCTCCTCCGCGAGCTTCCAGGCCGGCTTGATGGCGGGGCCCGCCTGCAGCATCGTGCCCGTGCCGACCTCGAAGATCTGGACGACGTGCGGCGCCTTGCCCGCGCGGTAGGCCGCGATCGCCGCCGTCAGCGTCTCGGGATAGGTGCCCTTGAACACCGCCTCAAGGGTGACCTCTGACTGGCTCGCGTTGAAGTCGCGCGTCAGCCGCTCGACCTCCTCGCCGTTCGCGCCCGACATCGCGTGCCAGAGCACGATGGGCGTCCTGTCCGCGGCCGAGACGGAGGCCGAGGGGCGAAGCGCCGTCCACGCGGCGAGGCCGCCGACGCCGGCCAACAGGACGCGACGATCCATCCAAAACCCTCCCGGCGGCGGGATCGACCTGCCCGTTGACGTCGGGCTTGAAGCGCGATCCCGCGGCGGCATCGCACCGGACGGCGCGACGCTCGTGCATTCACCATGCACGGACCGGCGCGCGGAATAAAGCGCTCCGCGGCGCGGTCCCGCGATTTGGCCTCGGACCTCCGAGGTGCCGTCCCGGTCGGTTTGCCGACTTCACGTCCGCGCTCGGAGGCGATATCGGCTCATCCCGCATCGCAGCACCCGCTCGCAACGATCGATTGGTTTCATTGCTGTATTCCGTTGGCTTCTCAAGACGCCGCGACGCTTGACGCTGGGATGTCGGGCGTGCCCTCCTGGGTTCAACAATAACCGATCTCGGAGGACCGCCCGCCATGGCCTCGACCCGGTGCTGCATCCTCACGGCCGCGCTCGGCCTCGCCATCTCGGCGGGCTCCGCGTTCGCCGAGCCGATCCACGTCAAGGTCGGCGTCCTCAACGACATGTCCGGCGTCTACGCCGACACCGGCGGCAAGGGCTCCGTCGTCGCCGCGCAGATGGCGGTCGAGGACTTCGCCAAGGTAAACCGGGACGTGCAGGTCGAGGTCGTCGCCGCCGACCATCAGAACAAGCCCGACATCGGCGCCGCCGTGGCGCGACAATGGTACGACCGCGACGGCGTCGACGCGATCCTCGACGTTCCCACCTCCTCGGTGGCCCTGGCGGTCAGCCAGGTCACGCGCGAGAAGAACAAGGTCTTCATCGATTCAGGGGCCGGGACCACGGAGCTGACGGGTAAGCAGTGCTCGCCGAACACGATCTAGTGGACCTACGACACCTACGCCCTGTCGCACGGCACGGCCGGCGCCATGCTCGAGCGCGGCGGCGACGCGTGGTACTTCCTCACCGCCGACTACGCGTTCGGCCTCTCCCTGCAGAACGAGGCCACCGCGGTGATCGAGAAGGGCGGTGGCCGCGTCCTGGGTTCGGCCCGCGTGCCGTTCCCCGCCACCGATTTTTCGTCGTTCCTGCTTCAGGCGCAGTCCTCGGGCGCGAAGGTGGTCGGGCTGGCCAACGCCGGCGGCGACACGATCAACGCGATCAAGCAGGCGCACGAGTTCGGGCTGACCGATAGCGGGCAGAAGCTCGCCGCGCTGCTGATCTACGTCGTCGACGTGCACGCGATCGGCCTGCAGACCGCGCAGGGCCTGGTGCTGACGGAGTCGTTCTATTGGGATCTCAACCCGGGGACGCGGGCCTTCTCCGAACGCTTCTACAAGTGCAACGGCGACGCCATGCCGACCATGAACCACGCAGGCGTCTATGCCGGGTTGTCGCATTACTTGAAGGCCGTGGCCGCGACGAAATCCACCGATCCGCAGGCGACGATGGCCTGGATGAAGGCCAACCCGACGGACGACCCGCTGTTCGGCAAGGGGACTATCCGGGCGGACGGCCGCAAGGTGCACCCGATGTACCTGTTCGAGGTGAAGGCGCCCTCGGAGTCGAAGGGGGCGTGGGACCTCTACAAGCTCCTCGACACGATCCCGGCCGACAAGGCCTTTCGCCCGCTCGGGGAAGGCGGCTGCCCCCTGGTCGGCAAGCCGTAGAGGGCACGTCGTGGAGAAAAGCCGGCGTGACGGGGCAAGCCGTTCAGGCCGGGTCGCGCGCGGCAAACCAGTTGCCGTGGAAGCCCGGCGGGATCCGGTGCCCGAGGTGGATTGCGGCGACGGGCGGCGCCTCGAAGGCGCGCGCATCAAGGACGACGAAGTCGGTCGTGTCGCTTGCGGTGTCGATGACGAGTCCGACGAGCCATCCCTCGTCCTCGCCGGCCTCAGGGGCCGCCGGCACGAACACGAACTCCCCCGGCACGCTGCCGGCGCCGAACTCGTGCACGCGCCGCGCCCCCGTCGTCAGGTCGTGCTTGTAGATCTGCGTCGCGCCTTCGAGCTGCGTGTTGCCGTCGGCCGGGACCGAGACCGCGTAGACGTAGCGGTGCGGTCGCCCGAAGCGGCGCTCGTCGATCCTCGGAAATTCCTGCGCCGCCGGATCGACCACCCGCCGTTCGACCCGCGCCGTGGCGGGGTCGACGGTCCAGCGCTCCAGCCGGCCCGGCTTGTCGAGACCGCCCGCGGCCGAGGCGAACACGCTGTCGTAGGCGACGACGTCGAGGACCACCCGCCCGTCCGCCTCGTCGTAGGCGTTGCCGACGTGGAACACGAAGCACGGATCGAGCGGGCACCACGTGATGTCGGCGGCCGTCCCGTGCCGGGGGAGCAGGCCGAGGCGGGCGCGGTGGGCGGGGTTCCAGCGGAACGGGAAGCGGTGGCCTGCCACCACCGCCCGCATCGAGAAGGTGAGGGGCAGGTCCAGCACCACCGCGAAGCGCGCCGTGATCGCGCAGTCGTGGATGCAGGGGCCGTGCTCGACCGGGATCGGCAGGTCGCGCACGACGCGGCCGGCGGGCGAGAGGACGACGTGGCGCACGCTGTCCCAGACCCGGCCGTCGTAGGCGATCGCATGCGTCTCCCCGGTCTCCGGGTCGCGGTGCGGATGCCCGGTGAAGGAGCCGGAAAGCGTCCCCTCGAACGGATCGTAGGCTTGCGTCTCCAAGTCGTCGGACAGCTCGACCGGATAGCTGCCGGCCTCGACCAGGGCGAAGGCGCGGCCGCCAATCTCGACGACGTTGGTGTTGACGGTGTCGTCGCCTCGGCGCGGTCCGGGGGCGGCGGGTCGGCCGAGCGCCGCCGAGGCCGTCCGCGAGCCGATCCAGCGGTTGCGGTACCACAGGGCCTTGCCGCCCGCGATGCGGAGGCCGTGCACCATGCCGTCGCCCAGGAACCAGTCGTGGCCGCGCGTCGTCGGGCGAGCCGGGTTGGCGCCCATCTTGAGGTAGCGCCCGTCGAGCCCCGGCGGGATCGTCCCGGTCACCGGCAGGTCCCGCAGCGTCAGCTCCGCGCGCATCGGCGCGTGGACGCCGACCACGAACGGGTGCTCCGTCCCCGGCAGGCGCAGCCGGTTGCCGGCCGCCACCAGCGCGACGAGGCCCTCGGCGGCGGCACGGACGGTCAACGTAACAGGGTTCGGCATCGGTCGAGGGGTCCAAGCGTGGTGCGGGGACGAGAGCCGTGGTGAACCGTGACGGGTGCGCCGGGGCGCGACCGCACACGCGCCTTGAGCGGGATCGAGAACCGACATAGGGCCCATGGGCTTCCTCCGGCAATGCGATCGCCGTCCCGCCGCCGAGAACCGATGATGCGCCTCGCCCGCTTGCTCCGCGCTGCTACCCTCCCGCTGGTCTTGGTAACGGCTCCGGCGACGGCCGGCCCGGCATCTTCGGAGACACCTCCGGAGGCATCGTCCTGGGCCGACTGCCTGGGCAGGATCGCCGCCGACGCGCAGGCAAGCGGGGTGCCGCAGGCCGTGGCGGACGGGCAGCTCTCCGGCTTGGCGTCCAACCCGGGCGTGCTGGAGGCGACCCGCGGCCAAGCCGAGTTCGTCAAGCCGATCTGGGCCTACCTCGACGCCACGATCACCGAGGCGACCATCGCCGAAGGGCAGCGCAAGCTTGCGGAATGGGCCACGATCCTCGAGGCGATCGAGCAGCGCACCGGCGTCGACCGCTTCACCCTCGTGGCCTTCTGGGGCGTCGAGTCGGGCTACGGCAAGGTCCTCGACGACGCCGCGATCGTCCGTCCGGTGGTGCAATCGCTCGCGACGCTGGCCTGCGGCGATCCCGGCCGACCGGGCTACTGGCGCGACGAGCTCATCGAGGCCCTTCGCATCCTCGCGCAAGGGGACGTGCCGCCCGCGCGCCTGACCGGCTCGTGGGCCGGTGCCATGGGCCATACCCAGTTCATGCCGAGCGTCTACCGCGCCCACGCCGTGGATTTCGACGGCGACGGCCGGCGCGACCTCTGGTCGGCTCCCGACGCCCTCGCTTCGACGGCGAACTACCTCGTCGCCATGGGCTGGCGCCGCGGCGAAGCCTGGGGCAGCGAGGCGGCGCTGGGAGAGCGCTTTGACTACGCGCTGGCGGACGAGACCACCGCGCGCAGCCTCGATGCGTGGCGTGGGGTCGGCGTGACGCCCGTCCCCCAGCGCGAGGGGGACGGCGCCGCGCAAGCGACCCTCGTCGTCCCCGCGGGCGCGGGCGGTCCGGCCTTCCTGCTGCGGCCGAACTTCTCGGCGATCCTGCGCTACAACACGTCGCTGTCCTACGCGCTCACCGTCGCGCACCTGTCGGACCGCCTGCGCGGGCAAGCCGCCTTCGCCCGCGACTGGCCCCGCGGCGACCGCGCCCTGACCGAAGCCGAGCGCCGCGACCTGCAAACCCGCCTGGACGCGCACGGCCACACGGTCGGCGTCGTCGACGGCCGGATCGGTCCGAAGACGCGGGCCGCGATCCGCGCCTACCAGGCCGCGACCGGCCTCCGCCCGGACGGCTATGCCGACGTCGCCCTGCTGGAGCGGCTGCGGACGGCGCCGTGAGGCCATTCCGCAGCGAGTCGAGGCAGGCCGGCTTGCGGTTGGCCGATCAGAAGTCGGCAGTCTGCGCTCGAATGTCTGCCTGATCCCCGCGCGTGCGGGGATCAGGCGATCCTCCAAACCTCATGGGGCTCGCCCATGAGGCTTGGTCTGACTAGCTGCAGCCAGTCGTGCCGCCGCAGGTGTCGCACTTCAGGCAGGTTCCGTTGCGGACCAGCGTGAAGTTCGCGCATTCCGGGCAGGATTCGCCGACGTAGCCCTTCATCTTGGCCTCGGCCCGCCGGTCTGCGACGCTGCGCTCAGGCTTGGCGAAGGGCAGGGCCTCGATCGAGGTCTCCGCGTGGACGGACAGCTCGGTCTCCATCTTCAGCGCCGTCGCGCCGCGTAGCGCGTGGACCACGCCGCCGGCCGGGGCCGACTGGCCCGCGTTGCCGGAGCCGACCCCGACGGTCGCGCCGGACGGGCCGCCCTGGATCAGGGTCAGCCGGTCGGCCGAGCCGCGGAGCAGCCCGCGGGAGACGACGCTGGCGGCCGTCTGCTGCGGCTTGCCCGGCTCGCGGGTGGTGTCGCCCTCGCCGCCGCCGAGGATCGTGGAGCCGATCTCGGAGGGGTCGACGTGGGCGAGGTCCATGCGGGCGAGGTACGAGATCGCCAGCTCGCGGAAGACGTAGTCGAGGATCGAGGTCGCGTTCTTGATCGCGTCGTTGCCCTGCACGAAGCCCGCCGGCTCGAAGCGGGTGAAGGTGAACGCCTCGACGTACTCCTCCAACGGAACGCCGTACTGGAGGCCGAGGGAGATCGCGATGGCGAAGTTGTTCATCAAGCTTCGGAAGGCGGCGCCCTCCTTGTGCATGTCGATGAAGATCTCGCCGATGCGGCCGTCATCGTACTCCCCGGTGCGCAGGTAGACCTTGTGCCCGCCGACGACGGCCTTCTGGGTGTAGCCCTTGCGCCGGTGCGGCAGCTTCTCCCGCGAGCGGATGCGCTCGACCCGCTCGATCACCCGCTCGACGATCTTCTCGGCGAGCTGCGTGGCTTTCGCCGCGGCGGGCATCTGGACCAGCGCCTCGACCATGTCCTCCTCGTCGTCCTCGTCCTGGATCAGGGCCGAGTTCAGCGGCTGAGACAGCTTGGAGCCGTCGCGGTAGAGGGCGTTGGCCTTGAGCGCCAGGCGCCAGGACAGGGTGTAGGCCGCCTTGCAATCCTCCACCGTGGCGTCGTTGGGCATGTTGATGGTCTTGGAGATCGCCCCCGAGATGAAGGGCTGGGCGGCGGCCATCATGCGGATGTGGCTGTCGACCGAGAGGTAGCGCTTGCCGATCCGCCCGCACGGGTTGGCGCAGTCGAACACCGCGTAGTGCTCCTGCTTGAGGAAGGGAGCTCCCTCCAGGGTCATCGCCCCGCAGATGTGGGTGTTGGCGGCCTCGACGTCCTTCTTCGAAAAGCCGAGGAACGGCAGCAGCTCGAAGGTCGGGTCGGAGAGCTTTTCCGCCGGCACCTTGAGGGTGCCGGTGAGGAAGTCGTCGCCCAGCGTCCAGCGGTTGAACACGAACTTGATGTCGAAGGCCGACTTCAGGCCGGCCTCGATCGCCGCGATCTTGTCGTCCGAAAAGCCCTTGGCGCGCAGGCTGCCGGGGTTGATCGCCGGCGCCTGGCCCATCGAGCCGTGGCCGACCGCGTAGGCCTCGATCTCGGCGATCTCGGATTCCCGGTAGCCCAAAGCCCGCAGCGCATCGGGCGCCGCCTGGTTGATGATCTTGAAGTAGCCGCCGCCGGCGAGCTTCTTGAACTTCACCAGGGCGAAGTCGGGCTCGATGCCGGTGGTGTCGCAATCCATGACGAGACCGATCGTGCCCGTCGGTGCCAGCACCGTCGCCTGAGCGTTGCGGTAGCCGTGCTCCTCGCCGAGCCGCAGGGCGCGGTCCCAGGCGGCGCGGGCGTGGTCGCCGAGGTTGCCCTGCGGGATGTTGGCGTGGTCGAGGGGAACTGGCGAGATCGACAGGAACTCGTAGCCCTCGGCCTCGCCATGCGCCGCGCGGCGGTGGTTGCGGATCACCTTCAGCATGGCGTCCGCGTTGTCCTCGTAAGCCGGAAAGGCCCCGAGCTCGGCGGCCATCTCGGCCGAGGTGGCGTAGGCCACGCCGGTCATGATCGCGGTGAGCGCGCCGGCGAGCGCCCGGCCCGCATCCGAATCGTAGGGCAGGCCCATGGTCATCAGCAGGCCGCCGATGTTGGCGTAGCCGAGGCCCAGCGTGCGGTACTTGTAGGAGAGCTCGGCGATCTCCTTCGACGGGAACTGCGCCATCGTCACCGAGATCTCGAGCACCACCGTCCAGAGGCGGTTGAGGTGCTCGAACGCCTCGACGTCGAACTGCTTGGTCTGCCGGTCGTACATCGTCAGCAGGTTGGCCGAGGCCAGGTTGCAGGCGGTGTCGTCGAGGAACATGTACTCGGAGCACGGGTTCGAGGCCCGGATCCGCCCGCCGGTCGGGCAGGTGTGCCAGTCGTTCATCGTGGTGTTGAAGTGCAGGCCCGGGTCGGCCGAGGCCCAGGCGGCCTCGCCGATCTTCTCCCAGAGGTGGCGGGCGCCGACCGACTTGGTCTTGTTCGAGTTGCGGTCGCGCAGCAGCCACTCCCCGTCAGCCTCGACCGCGCGCAAAAAGTCGTCGGTGAGCGAGACGGAGTTGTTGGAGTTCTGGCCGGCGACCGTGAGGTAGGCCTCGGAATCCCAGTCGGTGTCGTAGACGGGGAAGTCGATCTTGGTGAAGCCCTGGCGGGCGAACTGGACGACGCGCTTGGTGTAGGCGTCCGGCACCATCGCCTTGCGGGCGGCCTTGATTTCGCGCTTGAGCGCCGGGTTGCGCTCGGGATCGAAGCAGGCGTCGCCCTCGGCCTCGCACTGGGTGCAGGCCTTCATCACCGCGGTGAGGTGTTTGGAGACGACCTTGGAGCCGGTCACCAGGGCGGCGACCTTCTGCTCCTCCTTCACCTTCCAGTCGATGAACTGCTCGATGTCCGGGTGGTCGATGTCGACGATGACCATCTTGGCCGCGCGCCGCGTGGTGCCGCCAGACTTGATCGCACCGGCCGCCCGGTCGCCGATCTTGAGGAACGACATCAGCCCCGACGACTTGCCGCCGCCGCCGAGCTTTTCGTTTTCTCCACGCAACAACGAGAAGTTCGAGCCGGTGCCGGAGCCGTACTTGAACAGGCGCGCCTCGCGGACCCACAGGTCCATGATGCCGCCCTCGTTGACGAGGTCGTCCTGGACCGACTGGATGAAGCAGGCATGCGGCTGCGGATGCTCGTAGGCCGTCTCGGACTTCGTCAGCACGCCGGTCTTGTAGTCGACGTAGTAGTGGCCCTGGCTCGGGCCGTCGATGCCGTAAGCCCAGTGCAGGCCGGTGTTGAACCATTGCGGCGAGTTCGGCGCGACCATCTGCTTGGCGAGCATGAAGCGCAGCTCGTCGAGGAATGCGGAGGCGTCCTCCTCGCTGGTGAAGTAGCCGCCTTTCCAGCCCCAATAGGTCCAGCAGCCGGCGAGGCGGTCGAACACCTGGGTCGCGGAGGTCTCGGAGCCGGTGCGCTCAGCCTCGGGGAGTTCGTTCAGCGCCGCCTCGTCGGGCACCGAGCGCCACAGGAAGGAGGGAACGTCGTTCTCCTCGACCTTCTTCAGGCGCGCCGGCACGCCGGCCTTGCGGAAGTACTTCTGCGCCAACACGTCGCTGGCGACCTGGGACCACGCCTCGGGCACCGAGATGCCGTCGAGGCGGAAGACCGTAGAGCCGTCCGGGTTGCGGATCTCCGACAGCGCCTTGCGGAAGGGGATTGCCGCATAGGGCGAAGAACCGGACGTGGTGTAACGACGCTCGAACCGCATGAGACGCACCTCTCCCGACGAGGCGCAGCTGCGCCCCGGGGTTGAATCCGGAGATCCGAAGAGCCGAATCCGGGCGCCTGGATGGACGCTGCCCGGACTGGCCGACGTTGGTAAGAAGGTGGCTGGACGCGCGCTGATCGAACGGATCGGTGCGCCCGAACCATGACCCGGACATTAACGCCGGGCCGGCCCTCACGTCAACAAGTGGTGTTCGCGCGGCCGGTTCCACGCTAGATGTTGTGGTCTTGCGGGTAAAACTGTGGATAAGTCGTGGCACTGCGTAAGTGCTGTTTCTGCTGTGGGGATTTCGCACGGAAAATTTTTGCGTCCACAGCGTCGGCTGACCGCCTGAAGCCCCCTCGCGCCGCGACGTCGCGCGGGCGTGGTCGCCGGGCGACACCGCTGCCCCCGGCGACGGCGCCGCCGGGTTGCAGCCCTCACCGCGGACTTGGATCTGGACTTGCGGCCACCCGCTCCGCATAACCGCCCCGGCACACCGATCGCGGTCGCGTGTGCGACGAGGCTCGGAGACGGCGATGGCGCTCAAGGATACGCTTCTGCGCATCTTCACGTGGTGGAACGGGCAGACGATGTCGCTCGCGCTCTACACCTTGCTCAGCTGAAACTTCGTCGGCAGCGACGACCACGGCAACAAGTACTATCGCGCGCAAGGCGCCCTGATCGACCGCTCGGTCGGCTCGGAGCGGCGCTGGGTGGTCTACAACGGCTATGCCGACGCCTCGAAGGTCCCGCCCGGCTGGCGCGGCTGGCTCTGCCACAACGTCGAGTTGCCGCCGAGCGAGGAAGCCTACACCCCGCGCGAGTGGCAGAAGCCCCACGTCGAGAACATGACCGGCACGGCCGACGCCTACCGCCCAAAGGGTTCGCAGCTCTCCTGGGGCGCGCGGCCCGCCGCGACCGGCGACTACGTGCCGTGGAATCCAGGCGAGTAGCGTTCCGGTCGTCCTGCCGGCAGGTCACCGACCTGTGCTGACCCGGCTTCAGGATCGTGGGGCCTTTTCTGACGAGGGCACCGTCATTCCGGGGCGCCGTAGGCGAGCCCGGAATCCGGAGCCGCAGGTCGCTCTTCAGCATGCGCTGTCTGCGGATCTGGACTCCGGGCTCTGCTGCGCAGCACCGGAATGACGGGGAGGGGCTGGAAACGGAGCCTGCAGGCCTCGTCCGCCCGACGTACGGCGGGATCACAAGCGCCACGCCCTTTTTCCACCACCGTTCCGGTGTTGAACGCCCGCCATCCGTCGGCTTTTCGCCGCGTCGTCCAATCGCCGGGAGGGGCGTGCCTTGAGCCGCATCACAGCACGCGCCGCACTCGGGTCCTTCGCTATCGCCTTCGTCGCCCTCTGCGCAGGCCCAGCCTCGGCCGACAAGATCAAGAACCCGACGGCGGTGTTCTCCGGCCTCGACAAGATCACCGGCCGCATCGTCTCGTTCGAGGTGGCGGTGGACGAGACCGTGCAGTTCGGCGCGCTGCAGCTCACCCCGCGGGTCTGCTACACGCGGCCGCCGACCGAGAGCGCCAAGACCACGGCCTTCCTCGAGGTCGACGAGGTGACGTTGGAGAACAAGTACCGCCGGATCTTCACCGGCTGGATGTTCGCCTCGAGTCCCGGCCTGCACGCGATCGAGCACCCGATCTACGACGTGTGGCTCGTGGATTGTAAGGGCGGCAGCGACATCATCGCCGAGGCGCGCGAGCAGGAGGATGTGCCGGTGATGGCCGCCAAGCCCGAGCGCAAGCGCGGCACGAAGGATGCGACCAAGACGGTGCAGCAGGTCAACTCGGCCGGTCAGGTCGACGTCGAGGCGCCACGCGGCGTCCCCGTGCAGCCGCGCCAGAAGCCCTCGCGGAAGTTCTTCCCCTCGAACGAAGGCCCGGCCGCAGCCCCGCCGCAGCCCCAGCAGCCGCAATCGCTGTTCGACGCGCTCTTCCGCTGATCGTCATCTCTTCTTCCTCCCCTTGTGCGGGAGGAAAACGCTTTCGCCTCAATCCCCTGCGCCACCCACCCCGAGCGCGGCGAGCGCCTGAGCGCCGCGCACGCTGCCGTCCGTCAGCCAGGCGTTCCAGTCGCCGGCATGGCCGAGCGCCTCGGCGAGGCGGCGTTTGTAGACGTGGCGCGGCAACTCCTCGGCGCCGAACTGGGCGAGGTGCTCGGTGACGAACTGCGTGTCGGCGAGGCGGTATCCGCCGGCGCGAAGCCGGCCCATCAGGTGGACGAGGGCGACCTTCGAGGCGTCGCGGACCTCGTGGAACATGCTCTCGCCGAAGAAGACCGCGCCCATCGACACCCCGTAGAGCCCGCCGACGAGGCGGCGCGGCTCGCCGGCGTAGACCTCGACGGTGTGGGCGTGGCCGCGGTCGAACAGTGCGCCGTAGAGCTCGCGGATGCGGCCGTTGATCCAGGTGCGCTCGCTCTCGCGGCGCGGGGCGGCGCAGCCGGCGATCACGCCGTCGAAATCGGTGTCGCTGCGGACCTCGAACGCGTCCGAGCGCACCGTGCGGGCGAGCCGCTTCGACACCCGGAACCCGTCCAGCGGCAGCACGCCCCGCGCCCGCGGCTCGACCCAGTACAGCGTCGGGTCGTCGGCGTCCTCGGCCATCGGGAAGATGCCGGCGGCGTAGGCCTTGAGCAGGATCTCGGGCGTGATCTCCACGCGGGTGCCGTCGTGCATGGCGTCGATTTTGGCGTGCGCGCGCCCGGAACGCCAGGGGGCGGGCGCGCAAATCCGCGCCGCCGACGCCGCGGCGCGCGGATCGCAATCCTTCTGCGGTTCGATCCGTCCGCGCCACGACTGGTCTGCATCCGCGGATAACTTTGGAAGCACATCCCCAGCTTCGCAGCGTATCGTCCGAATCGTCGAAAGGATGCGGAGGCTTTTACGCCGCAGGGAGGCCGGCATGACCGTGGCGATGCGCAAGTCACAGCTGAAGTCCCGGATGCCTGCCGGCCCGATCCACGCCTGTTGCCGCACCGACGGCATGGGGAAGGAGCGAGAGCAGGCAGGGAAGGACTTCGATCATGGGTTATCACGACGCAACGTTTGACCCGACCGGCGCCGGCCGCGCGTCCGGATACCGCGACGCCGCCGCGGCGGCCCGCCTGCGGCGCCGCGATTACGGCCGGGCCGCCTTCGCGACCGCCATCGACGACGGTCTGATGCCCGACGAGGTCCGGGGCATCCTGGCCGGCCGCAGGATCGTCGACGCCTTCCCGGTGCGACGGGGCGAGAGCCCGCCGGCCTATGCCGGCCGCGCGGTGGCCGAGATGATGGTCGCCTATCTCGCGCACGAAGCGGCCTGAGCCGCCGCCCTGCTCGGCCCCAAGCGTGATCCCCTCAAATTCCAATCCGTGAGACGACCTGCGCGAAGGCGCAGGCGAGAGGTCTTGGCATGCCGAACGACAAGCCCCGCCGCATCCCGTCCCGCTTCGCAACTCCGTTCGCGACCACCTGCGCGGCCTCGGCGCTCGGCGTCGCCTGCCTCGTCGGCGCCGTCTCGGCCGACACGCGGACCGCCGTGCGGATGGCGTTCGTCGGCGCCTCGACGGACCTCGCACAGCGTTTCGCGCCGGAGGAGGTGGGAGCGCGAGTCGTCCTCGGGCCGGGCGGGGCCGACGTGCGGGTGGCCGGCGACCTGATGGACGGCGTCGCGCTACAGGTTGCGAACCTGCTCGCCGCGCATCCAACCGTTCGCCGCATCCATCTCACCAGCGGCGGCGGCCTCGTCGAGGAGGGGCTGGCGTTGGGCGCGCTGATCGCCGAGCACCAGCTCGACACCTACGTTCCCGACGAGTGCGCCTCGGCCTGCACCCTGGCCTTCGTCCGCGGCCGCGGGCGCTACCTCGGCGCGAGCGGGCGGCTCGGCTTCCACGCCCCCTACGAAGCCGGCCTGTTCGGGCAGGCCTTCGCGGTCGACGCGGCCCCCGAGCGGGCGGCCTATCGCGCGGCGGGGCTCGCTGCGGACTTCACCGCCGAGGCGCTGGCGGTCGCCTCCGACGACATCTGGATGCCTGACGCCGACCGCCTGATCCGGGCCGGCGCCGTGACCGAGGTGGTGGAGACCGACCGCTTCCCCGACTCGACCCTGGACGACGACGACAGCCCGCTCGCGGCCCGCGCGCAGGTGCTGCGCAACCTGCCGATCCTCGCCCAAGCGGAGCCTGCCGCCATCGATCGGATCGCCGCCTGGTACCGCGACGGCTACCACGACGGCCGCTCGGAGGCGGATGCCCTCGACGGGATGCGCGCCCACGCGAGCGCGCACCTGCGGGGCCTGTTCCGCCGGGCCGACGACGCCACGGTCCGCGCCCTCGGGCATGCGACCCTGACGGCGATGCGCGCGGCGCTGGCTTCAGACGACGGTACCTGCGAGGCGATGGCCGGCGGCGACCTGGTCGCGATCGAGGAGGCGTTGCGGCAGGCCCATCATCCGGTGCCGAGCCTGGCGGCGCTGGTGGCGCAGGCGTTGCGGCAAGCCACAGCCGCCAGGGAGCCGACGACCGCCGCGGATGCCGAAGTCGCGCGCCCGCGGCGACACGCCCGGCACCTGGCTGCCCGGTGCGGCGCCCAGATCGCGGCTTTGCTGCAGGCGCTCGACGGCGCGAGCCCGGACGCCGCCGCCCGGCTGCGGGCACTGCTTCTCGACGACACGCCGCACGCGGTCGCCGCGGTCGCCGCGGTCGCCGTGCCGTGAGTGCGGTTTGGGGGGGCGCCGCTTTCGACGATCCAGGGCAATCTTGAAACGACCGCTTCCGCTCGTCACGCCCCTTTGCGGCCTACCCGATGCACCCGTCGTGCCGGTGAAGCTCGGGTCCTTTGTCCCGTTCGGGAGAGGAACAGCGTGAGGGGCGAGGAATGTCCGGAGAGGTCGTACCCCTCACCCCAACCCTCTCCCGGACGGGAGAGGGGGCTGCGCCGAGCTTCGAACGATCCATCCGGGGCCGTCCGGCAGAAATATGAGCCCGGCAGCACATCCTCTCCCCGATCGACCGGAGAACGAAGAGCCCGCGGTGCCCGAGCCTAAAGGCCCGGGCGTCGCGTCACGCCGCCTCGAGCAGGCGCCGGGCGATGACCTGGGCCTGGATCTCGGCCGCGCCCTCGAAGATCGAGAGGATGCGGGCGTCGCACAGCACGCGGCTGACGGCGTATTCCAGCGCGAAGCCGTTGCCGCCGTGGATCTGCAGGGCGTTGTCGGCCGCCGCCCACGCGACGCGGGCGCCCAGCAGCTTCGCCATGCCGGCCTCGAGGTCGCAGCGCTTGCCCTCGTCCTTCTCGCGCGCCGAGAAGTAGGTGAGCTGGCGGGCGATGTTGATCTCCACCGCCATCATCGCGAGCTTGTCGGCCACCCGCGGGAAGCTGATCAGCGGCTTGCCGAATTGCACCCGGTCCTCGGCGTAGCGCAGGCCGAGGTCGAGGGCCGACTGGGCGACGCCGACGGCGCGGGCCGCGGTCTGGATGCGGGCCGATTCGAAGGTCTGCATCAGCTGGGCGAAGCCCTTGCCCTCGACCTCGCCGAGCAGGTTGGCGGCCGGCACCTCGAAGTTCTCGAAGGCGAGCTCGTACTCCTTCATGCCGCGGTAGCCGAGCACCTCGATCTCGCCGCCGGTTAGGCCCTCGACCGGGAACGGCTCCGCGTCGGTGCCGCGGGGCTTCTCGGCGATCAGCATCGAGAGGCCACGGTGGCCCTTCTCCTCGGGCTTGGTGCGGACCAGCACGGTCATGATGTCGGCGCGGACGGGGTGGGTGATCCAGGTCTTGTTGCCGGAGATCTTCCAGGTCTCGCCGTCCTTCACCGCCTTGGTGCGCAAGGATGCGAGGTCCGAGCCGGTGTTCGGCTCGGTGAACACCGCGGTCGGCAGGATGTCGCCCGACGCGATCTTGGGCAGGAAGCGCTGCTTCTGCTCCTCGGTGCCGCCGCACAGGATCAGCTCGGCGGCGATCTCCGAGCGGGTGCCGAGAGAGCCGACGCCGATATAGGCGCGCGACAGCTCCTCGGAGACGACGCACATGGAGATCTTCGGCAGGCCCATGCCGCCGTACTCTTCCGGGATCGTCAGGCCGAAGACGCCGAGCTCGGCCATCTTGGCGACGATCTCCATCGGGATGTAATCGTTCTTCAGGTGCCACTCGTGCGCCTGGGCCACCACCTCGGCCTTGCCGAAGCGGCGCATCTCGGAGCGGATCGCCTCCATGTCCTCGTCGAGGCCGGAATCGCCGACGGTGGCCGAGGCCGCGCCGTCGCGGATCTTCTGCACCAGGGCGGCGCGGTTCTCCGGGGTGTTGCCGTCGGCGATCAGCGCCTCGACGGCGTCGGTACGGAACTGCTGCACCTCGCGGGCGGTGAGACCGAGCGAGCCGACCGGGCGCACCATCTCGCCCTGGCTCATCGGGATGCCCGAGAACATCTGCTCGAGGTACTCGCCGGCGCCGATCTTCACGAGCAGCGTCTCGGTCTCGCCGAGGCGGCCGGCCTCGCGCAGGTTCGCGGCGTAGGTGCCGAGCTCGCGCACCGCCTCGCCGTAGGTGGCGATCCAGGCCAGCCCGTGGGCGGCGTGCTGCTCGGCCTCCAGCTTGGCGGCGTCGACCTTGCCGTCGGTGCCGAGCACGCGGGTGCGGACCCGGCGGGTCGCCTCGGCGACGAGACGTTTTGCAGATTCGCCGGCGGCCTTCGTGAGGGCGACGAGATCCTGCGGCTCGGGCTGGAAGGCGGGCGAAGCGGACATGGCTGGCACTTTCGTCTGAACGTTTCCGGTTGCCAGCAATATAGGCCCGATCGGCCGGGACGTAGCAAATTCTTCAGGCTCGGGACCGCAATTCGTCTTGAATTTTCTATGCAGCCGCGTGCAATTTTCCTCAACGCCGCAACTGGTTGGCGAAACAGTGGGCGCTGTCGCCGCGCCGTCGAGCTTAGCCCCGGTTGGCCACGGCGACGCCGACCGCGGCGACCACCATGCCGGCGATCTGCAGCCCGGTCAGCGCCTCGCCGAACATCAGATAGGCCATCGCCGCCGAGACCGGCGGCACCAGGAACAGCAGCGCCGAGACGCCGGCCACCGCACCGCGGCGGATCAGGACGAGCAGGAGCAGGATCCCGGCGACGGAGCTCACCAGCACCGACCACGCCATCCCGAGCCAGACCGGCAGCAGCAGCGGCACCGCGAGGCCGTCGCCGGAGAGCAGCGCCAGCGGCACGGCGACCAAGCAGGCGCCGAAGAACTGCAGCGTCGCCGTGGCGAGGAGGTCGGCGTCGGCCCCCGTGCGCTTCTGCCAGAGCGTGCCGAGCGTGATCGCGGCGACCGCGCCGGCGCAGGCGGCGAGCGCCACGGGCGGGATGCCGGCGGGGTCGGCGGCGCCGATCTTCGGGGCGAGGACGAGGCCGGCCCCGAGGAAGCCGATCCCGATCCCGAACCAGCGGCGCCGGCTCACCGCCTCGCCGAGCACCGGCCCGGCCAGCATCGCCGTCGCCAGCGGCTGCAGGCTGCCGACGAGGGCGGCGATCCCCGCCGGAAGGCCGCGATGGATCGCCCAGAACACGCCGACGATGTAGCAGCCCTGCATCAGCACGCCCGCAACCATCGCGTCGCGCCACCCGGCGCCGGTCCGCGGCCAGCGGGCGCGCAGGGCCAGCGCGATGGCGGCGAGCACCAGGGCCACACCCATGACCCGCAACGCCACGAAGGGCAGCGGCTGGGCGTGGGGCGCGACGAACCGGGCCGCGATGAAGCCGGTCGCCCAGATCAGGACGAACAGGCCTGGGATCAGGACGTTTGCGAGGAGGGCTGGCATGATGCCGCGCAGGCAGCACGCGGCGCCCGCGGTGACAACCGAAAAAGCCGCCTCGCGCCCCCGATTGCGGGACAGGGGGCCGCCTGCCGTTGCCCGAAGGCTTCACCCCGGCACCGAACGCCCCCGCCCGCCTCTCCACGCGTTGACGGAGGCGGGCGGGCGATCACGTATCCGGAAAACGCATCCTCCATCGGGTAGCATCGCCGCACGTGACAAACGCTTTGACGGAAGGATCGCCGCACATCCCTTTGCCTCGCACGCGGGGAGGGGGGATGCCGGCATGAAGCCCCTCCGCACCGCCCTCGAGGTCGCGGGCATCGCCGCGCAGCGCTTCGTGTCCCATGACGGCTGGGCGATCGCGAGCCACATCGCCCTGTCGATCCTGACCTCACTGTTCCCGTTCCTGATCCTGCTCGCGGCGCTCGCGGGCCTGCTCGGCACCAAGTCCCTGGCGGACGAGGCCGGCGTACTGATCTTCGACGCCTGGCCCCGGGAGGTCGCCAAGCCGATCGTCGGCGAGGTGCACCGGGTGCTCACCGAGCAGCGCGGCGGGGTGCTGACGGTGGGCGCGGTGCTGGCGCTGTACTTCTCGTCCTCGGGCGTCGAGAGCCTGCGGGTGGGTCTGAACCGCGCCTACGGCCTGCGCGAGATGCGACCGTGGTGGCTGACGCGCCTCGAATCGATCGGCTACGTCGTCTGCGGCGCCTTCGCGATGCTGGCCTTCGCGCTGCTGGTGGTGCTGGGGCCTCTGATCTGGCGCAACGTCGTCCTGGTCGCGCCGGGGCTGGAGCCCCTCGGCCTCACCGTGGCGATTGCGCGCATCGGCATCACGGCGCTGCTGCTGGCTATGGTGCTGATCATCGCCCACAAGTTCGTCGCCGCCGGCCGGCGCTCGTTCCTGGCGGTGCTGCCGGGCATCGGGGTGACGCTGCTGCTGTGGTTCTTCGCCGGCCTCGGCTTCGGGTACTATCTCGACCGCTTCTCGACCGCCTACGCCTCCACCTACGGGGGCCTGGCCACCGCGATGGTGTTCCTGGTGTTCCTCTACTGGCTCGCGGCGATGTTCCTGTTCGGCGGCGAGATCAACGGCACGGTGATCGCGGCCCGGCGCGCCCGGCTCCGGGCCCGGATGCTGGCGCGCCAAGCGCTCCCCTAAGGACCGGAACGCTTTGCCGGGAACCGAGTCCGATCCGGGCTGTTTGCCACGAGACTCCATGTGATCCGAAACCTCATCCGGCCAGCCTGCCCGAAACGGGCGGCGGGCCGTTTTTCTTTGGGCGTCAGCCGATCAGGACCTGTCGCGGCGATGGTCCGCGCCACTCCCCTCCACCGCGAGCCTGCTGAATTCCCAACGCTCGTCGAAGCGAACCGCACCCGCGCCGTCATCCCGGGGTTGCGCAGCAGAACCCGGGATCCAGAGCCGCCGACGGCGCAGACTGGAGCATGACCTCCGGTTCTGGATCCCGGGCTCGCCTTCGGCGCCCCGGGAGGACGGGGAGGATGGGGAAGCTGAAAACGAGAGGTGTCGGAATCACATGCCGTCTTGCAGAAGAGGAGTGGCCGGCAGTCCTCGGAACGCACGAAGCCGGACCTTTCGGCCCGGCCCCGCATCCGCGTAACGGTCCTCGTTCACGCCGCCAGCGCCAGCACCGCCTCTTCCTCGTCGGCCTCGACCGCCATGAACTGCGCCCGGGCGAGTTCGGCGAAGCGGCCGTTCTGGGCCACCAAGCCGTCGAAGGTGCCGCTCTCGACGATGCGGCCCTCGTGGAAGACCAGGATGCGGTCGGCGTTGCGGATCGTCGCGAGGCGGTGGGCGATGACGAAGGTGGTGCGGCCCTCCATCACGGCTTCCAGCGCGCCCTGCAGGCGGCGTTCGGTGGCGGCGTCCAGCGCGCTCGTCGCCTCGTCGAGGATCAGGATCGGCGGGTTCTTCAGGATCGCCCGGGCGATCGAGAGCCGCTGGCGCTCGCCGCCCGAGAGCGAGCGACCGCGCTCGCCGATCACCGTGTCGAGGCCGTCGGGCTGGCGCGCCATGAAGGCGGAGGCTTGGGCGCGCTCCAGCGCGTCGAGCATCTCGGCGTCGGTGGCGTCCGGGCGGCCGACCTGTAGGTTCTCGCGGATCGAGCGGGCGAACAGCATCGGCTCCTGGAACACCACGCCGATGTTGTGGCGCAGCGACGAGACGCCGACGTCGCGGATGTCCATCCCGTCGATGCGGATCGCGCCGGCGCCAGGGTCGAAGCTGCGGTGGAGCAGGCCGAGCGTGGTCGACTTGCCCGAGCCGGTGGTGCCGACGAGCGCCACGGTCTCGCCGGCGCGCGCCGAGAACGACACCCCGTCGAGCGCCTTGCGGCGGCCGTCGTAAGAGAAGCCGACGGCGTCGAACTCGACCTCGCCCTCGAAGCGGGCGACCTGGACCGCGTGCGCGCGGTCGCGGACGGCCGGCACCGTATCGAAGATGGTGAAGAACTCGGCGATCTTCGGGGCCTGCTGGAACAGGCCGTTGACGAAGCCGACCACGTGGTCGAGGCGGGTCACCAAGGCGGTGGCGAGGCTCATGAAGGCCACGACCTCGCCGACGGTGGTCGAGCCGGCCTGGTAGAGCATGATGCCGGTGACGAACACCGCGGTCATGGTGATGGTGGCCGAGGCGCGGGTCGCGACGTTGGCCAGCGCCCACCAGGACAGGACCGGGATCTGCGCGGCGAGCAGGTTGCCGATGATGTCGCGCATCGCGTCCTTCTCGGCTTTGGCACGGGTGAAGGACTGGATCACGGCGACGTTGCCGAGCGCGTCGGAGGCGTGCGCGGCGAGGCCCGAATTGTAGAACTCGACCTCGCCCTGCAGGGTCTCGGTGCGGCGCATGACGAAGGTGGTCAGCGCGGTGAACACCAGCACCAGCACGAGCAGGATCGAGCCGAGCTGCCAGTTCACGAACAGCGTCATCGGCAGCAGCACGCCCAGCGAGACCAGGGCCGCGAAGTGGTCGCGGAAGAAGCCGAGCCACAGGGTCGACATGCCGTTTGTGCCTTCCAGCATCGCCTTCAGCACGCGGCCGGAATGGTTGGCCGAGTGGAAGGCGAGCGGCAGGTCGAGGACGTGCTCGAAGTAGTTCGCCATCGTCGAGAGGCGGTTGCGGTGGGCCAGCCGGTCGGCGTGGAGCGCGATGGCGACGCCCGCCGCGATGGTGAAGAAGCCGAACGCCACCCACGCGCCGATCAGCGGCAGCATGGTCTGCAGGCCGTTGCCGCCGCGCTTGAGGTGGGTGAGCCCGTCGATGATGCGGCCCATGATCAGCGGCTCGGCGAACGCCGCCACCGCCAGAGCCACGTTGGCGAAGCCGAGGCCGACGGCGAGCCGCTTGTCGTGGCCCAGAAGGCTCAGGACGCGCGCGTAGAGACGAAACAGCGACATGTCAGCTCCGAACCGACCTCTGCACGCCCCGTGTTGCCCGGGTCCCGCGCGCTTCTTCCCCGAACCGGTCCGCGGTTGCGGCCCGGCCTCCTCATTCCGTCGCGCCCCGTCCGATCGTGCGGACGGTCAAGTGGGACGTCCCGAACTCCGGGCTCCCAAACGCTTGGCGCGATGGGGCTTATGCCAGGGGTTGGCTGAACGGCGCCTGACGGAGCCGCCGCGGGGGCGGGCCGTCTTTACGGTTCGTTCAGCAAGATTTCCTAACCCCGCGCCCGAGCGGTTCACAAGCGCGCGAACGGCGCATGCGGGCGAATTCTCGCGTCGGGCGTCATGTTCGGCAGCGCCCGCGCCGGCTCGGCCTGAGGCCACCTCCTCCAGCACCGTCATTCCGGGACCGCCGGCGGTGTCGGACCTGGTTTCGTCGTAGGCTCTGGATTCCGGGCTCCACTTCGCAGCCCCAGAATGACGACGGCCGGAACATCTTCACGCGCGGTGACTGACGGCGTGCGTCGAGACGATGCCCCTCCCGAAGCCGAGAGCCTGCTCGAGATCGGACGGTCAGCGTGCCGCGCCGACCTCGCGCAGGTAGCGCGCCGTCCCCGGGTTGAGGTTTTCGGCCGGCACCGCGCCGGAGAGGTTCCGGGGATCGCTGTCGCGGCCCTGCGGCAGGCGCCGGGCCAAGTCCGCGCCCGCCCGGTCGATTGCCGCCACCAGCCGGTGGGCCGCCTCCGGGTCGAGGCCGGGCCGCGCGAGGACGAGGCTCCACGATCCGACGGTGTCGATCGCCGCGTCCTGGCCGCGGAAGCTGCCGGCCGGCACGGTCATGCGGCGGAGCGACGGGCTGGCGGCGAGCGCCCGGTCGATCGCCTCCGGCGCCGGTCCGACGAAGCGGGCCCCGCCGGGCAGCGCCGCCACCGCCATGAAGCCCGGCCAGCCGATTCCGCCGCCCCAGAGCCCGGCCGCGCGCCCGTCGGCGACCAGGGCCGGGCCGTCGCCGGCATGGGCCAGCAGGATCGGGACGACGTCGCGCTCCGGGTCGAGGCCCGAGGCGGCGAGCACCGCGCGGCCCATCGCCGTCAGCCCGGAATTGCACGTGCCGAGCGCCACCGGCTTGCCGGCGAGGTCCGCCAGCGCCCGAACCGAACTCGCTGCCGCGACGACGAGCAGGCCGGGGGTGGCGTACATCGGCGCGACCACCGTGAGGCGCGGCGCGTCCTTCTCCGCCAGCGCCGGGTAGGCGACCTCCCCCTGCACCAGGGCGAGGTCGACGGTGCCGGCGCGCAGCAGCCCGACGTTCTCGGCCGAGCCGCCGCTGGCCTGGGTCTCGATGATGAGGTCCGGGTCGACCTCATGGATCGCGGAGGCGAGCGCCGCGCCGTAGGCGGGAAAGCCGCCGCCGGGGGTGGCGGTGCCGAGGACGAGGCGGAGCGGATCGGCCCGCACCGACTGCGCCAGCAGCGCGACTAGGTACAGGGTGAACATGGCGCGTGTCGGCGGCATCGCATCCTCCGGATCGGTCCTGCCGGCCGGCGGGGCGTTATTTCGCGGTCAGCAGCGCCCAGTAGACCTTGTACTTCGAGCCGGGCGCGTAGGCGGTGGCGATCCCCATCCGCGCGGCCTTCGGATCGAGCATCACCGCGTTGTGGGGCGGGCTGTCGCGCCAGCCGGAGAAGGCCTCTGCGAGAGTGTGGTAGCCGGCCGACAGGTTGGCGTTGGCCGAGGCGAAGCCGAGGCGCTCCACCGCGCCCTTCACGGTCTGCGCCTTGCTCGGCCTGTCTGCGAGCGCCATCGACGCGGCCTCGGCCTCGGCGAGCTTCTGCAATTGCGGATCGAGGGTGAGGGCCGCCTCGCCGCGGCCGCGGCGATAGGCCGAGATCATGTCGCGGGCGGCTTCCGTGTCGACGTGGGCGGCGTCGTTCGACAGCGGCAGGTAGAGGCTCGGCAGCGCCGAGGTCGTCTGCGTGTCGGCGGCGCATCCGGCGAGCAACGCCGTGCCGGCCAACACCAGGACGCCCGCACCGTATCGTCCGATCCTGCCCACGTGTCCGACCCGCCGCTCGCCATCGGCCCGCGCCGGGCCGCCCGCGCGATCATATAGGGTGTCCGCCGGCACCGTGCAGCGGCGACGGTCATCAGGATTGACGATCCGTTCACCGGCTTGCGCTTAGGCTGTGCCGAATCGAACCGTGGATGCCGGGACGTTCCCTGTGCTCGCTCCGGTCCGCCGAGAGGATCGCGTGGCAATCTCCGAAGCGAACCCGCGGTGCGGCTCCCGCAAGGCGGCGTCGCCCACCGCATGACCGGGCTGCCCACCCATGCCGCTGCCGCGGCGTCGGCGACCCTCCGGTCCGCCGAGGCGCAGCTGCGCCTGATCCGCCGGGACGCCGAGCGGCTGGCCGAGCGCCAGCGCAGCTTCGATCAGGCCGCTGCCGCGGCCGGGATCGGCCTGTGGGAATGCCGGCTGCACGACGAGGCCCTCGACTGGTCGTCCGGCGTCTACGACCTGTTCGGGATTCCGCGCGGGACGGCCCTGTCGCGGGGGCGCACCCTCGAGCACTATCCGGACGCCTCGCGCCGCGCCCTCGAGGCGGCCCGCACGCGGGCGATCACCGAGCGGACCGGCTTCCGCCTCGACGCCGAGATCCGGACCGCCGCCGGGCAGCTCCGCTGGATTCGCCTGACCGCTACGGTGGAGGCGCGCGCGGGCGTCGCGGTTCGGCTGTTCGGGATCAAGCAGGACGTCACCGAGGAGAGGCTGGCCGCCGAGGCGGCGCGCCGGCGCGCCGAGGTCGACGGGATGACGGGGCTGGCCAACCGGATGTGCTTCGAGGACCGCCTTGCGGCCCTGTGCCGTGCCGGCGCGGGGCTGCTGGTGCTGGTCGATCTCGACGGCTTCAAAGCGGTCAACGACGGCTTCGGCCACGCGGCAGGCGATGCCTGCCTGCGGGAGGCGGCCCGCCGCCTGGCCGGGCTCTGCCGCCGGGCCGACCTCGTGGCGCGGATCGGCGGCGACGAGTTCGCGATCCTGCTCGGCGGCGATTGCGCGGCCGACGCCGCCGAAGCCCTCGCGGCGCGGATCGTCGGCGCGGTCGGCCGGCCGATGCAGGTCGGCGGCGTCACGATCCGGGTCGGCGCCTCGGTGGGCATCGCGGCCCTGGTAGGGGGCGGGCCGGCGGATGCCTTCGCCCGCGCCGACGCGGCGCTCTACGCCGCCAAGCGCGCCGGCCGGAACACGTTCCGCACCCACGGCGCCCCGATCCGCCTCGCGTGATCGCCCAGCCTCGCGCGGCCGCTCCCCCCAGGATACGGCGACGCCTACGCGCCCCGCGGGAGCGCCACCATCGCCGCCGCCGCGGCTTTCAGCCCCCAGGCCAGGAGGGCCTTGGCCTCCGCTTCGGTCCGCGCCTCGGTGTAGCAGCGCAGCTCCGGCGCGTTGCCGGAGGCGCGGAAGTGGATCGTGCGGCCTGCGTCGAGCGCGATCCGGACCCCGTCCTGCGCGTCGACGGCCCCCGGGGTGCCGACCGGCTGCAGGAACGTGTGCCGGAACCCGGCGTCGCCGAGGCTGTGCAGGAGCGCGCCGCTGCGCTCGGGCGGCGTATCCGGCAGGCGGTCGCTCGCCATCGCGCCGACGTCGAGCGCGGCGACGAGGCCGGCCAGCGGCAGGCCGGCGTCGCGGGCCGCAGCCAGCGTCGCGAGGATCGGCAGCATCGCGTCGCGCGTCGGCAGGGCGGGCAGCACCGATCCGCCGAGCGCTACGTCCGACCCGAGGAGGAAGCCGCCATTCGCCTCGAAGCCGGCCACCGCCTTCGCGCCTGCGCGCTGCGCCTGCTCCATGCCGGCGATGACGAAGGGCGAGCCGACCCGGGTGCGCAGCACCTGCGCGAACCCGCCGGCCCGCTCGATCGCCGAGCCCGCGGTGACGGGCACCACCACCGCGTCGGCGCCGAGATACCGCGCCGTGATCAGGCCGAGCACGTCGCCGCGCAGGATGCCGCCGGCAGCGTCGGCCACCAGCGGCCGGTCGGCGTCGCCGTCGGTGGTGACCAGCGCGTCGTAGGCGCCCGACGCCATGGTCTCGGCGATGTAAGTCACATCCTCCGGGCGATGCGCCTCGGTGTCGATCGGGACGAACGTGTCCGAGCGACCGATCGGCGTGACCTCGGCGCCGAACCCTGCCAGCAAGTCGGCGAGCAGGTCGCGGGCGACCGAGCTCTGCTGGTAGACGGCGACCCGCAGGCCGGCGAGGATGTCGGGCGCGAAGGCCGCACTGTACCGGCGCCGGTAGCGCTCGACCACGTCCGGGTCCGGCGTCGCGGCGACGGGCGCCGGCATCGTCCCGACCGCGGAGACGTCGCCGAGGGCGGCGAGGATGGCGGCCTCGTCGGCTTTGGTGATCTCGCCGTCGGGCCGGTAGAACTTCAGGCCGTTGCGGTCCTGCGGGATGTGGCTGCCGGTGACCATCACGGCGCAGGCCCCGCGCCGGATCGCCTCCAGCGCCAGCGCCGGCGTCGGAAGCGGGCCGCAATCGATCGCGGTAAAGCCCGCGGCGGCCGCCGCCGTTGCGACGGTGGCGGCGATGCCCGCGCTGCTGTCGCGCAGGTCGCGCCCGATCACCACGGTGCGGCTCGCGCAACTTGTGGCGCCGACGGAGCGAAGGAACGCGCCGGCATAGGCGTAGCTCGGCCATCCGACGAGGTCGGCCACCAGGCCGCGCAGGCCGCTCGTCCCGAACTTCAGGCTGCTCACGATATCCTCATTTCCTTGCCGAAGAGAACTAGCACCTCGCCGACCCGACGGCCGTGCTCACGGTCCGGGCCGGCCTAGCCTTGCGCGCGCATGCTCGAGCACGTCGGCGATCGCGGCGTCCCAGTCGCCGCGGGGTGTCCAGCCGATGGCCGTGCGCAGCCGCGTCGCGTCGCCGGCCGCCACCGGGATCTCGGACGCGCGCATCCGGTCCGGCGCCACCCGGACCTCGAACGCGACCCGTGCGTGCCGGCGCAGGTCCGATACCACGCTCGCGATGCTGCGCGGCCGCCCCGAGGCGACGTTGAACACCGACCCGTCGGCGATGTCCACGCCGCGGGCGATCAGTTCGGCATAGGCCCGCACCACGTCGCCCACCGGGAGGAAGTCGCGCTCGGCGGCGAGGTTGCCCACCTCCAGCACTGGCGGCACCAGGCCGGCCTCGATCCGCGCGATCTGGCCGGCGAAGGACGGCAGCACGAAGCGCTCGTCCTGGCCGGCGCCGACCTGGTTGAACGGCCGCAGGATCACCAGCCGCACGTCGGACTTCGCCAGCACGTCGCGCAGGATCGTCTCGCCGAACCACTTCGAGCGGGCGTAGGGCCCCTGCGGGTCGGGCGCCGCGTCCTCGGTCAGCGGACGCCCGGAGAGGAACGCCCGGCCGTAGACCTCGCCCGAGCTCACGAACAGGAAGCCCGCGCCGGGCGCGGATCGCACCACCGCCTCGGCGAGGTTCAGGAGCCCGACGAGGTTGACCC
This sequence comes from Methylobacterium sp. WL12, assembly GCF_008039475.1. Lineage (NCBI taxonomy): Bacteria > Pseudomonadati > Pseudomonadota > Alphaproteobacteria > Hyphomicrobiales > Methylobacteriaceae > Methylobacterium > Methylobacterium sp. WL12. The sequence goes on from NZ_VRUW01000003.1 coordinate 122,615, forward strand.
GCCAGGTCTCGCCCGGCGCATCCGCCGATTGCTGCACCGAGGCCATCGCGGCCAGGTGTAGCACGTCGGTCGGCCGGAACCCGGCGACGCAGGCGTCCAGCGCCGGCTCGTCCAGCAGGTCGACCGTCTCGTAGGCGACGCGCTCCGGCAGGACGGCCGGGCTACCGCGGCCGATCCCGAGGATCCGGTCCGCCGGCCCGCTTGCGGCCGAGAGCGCTGCCAGCGCGTGCCGCCCGACGAAGCCGGCCGCCCCCGTGACCAGGATCCGCTTCACGGGTGCACGGGCCCCGTCACGACGCGGCACTGGCTCATGACGCGCTTGCCGGTCAAGCGCGGCCGCCGAGGCGCTTCAGGTCGGCCTCGACCATCTCCTGGATCATCGTCTCGAGCGAGATCTCGGCCTTCCAGCCGAACGCGGCTTCCGCCTTGGCCGGGTTGCCGAGCAGCACCTCGACCTCGGCCGGTCGGTACAGCTTCTCGTCGATGATCAGGTGGTCGTCCATCGGCAGGCCGACGTGAGAGAACGCGAGCGCGCACATGTCGCGCACCGTGGTGGTGCGCCCGGTGGCGATCACGAAGTCGTCGGGCCTGTCCTGCTGCAGCATCATCCACATCGCCCGGGTGTAGTCCTTGGCATGGCCCCAGTCGCGCTTGGCGTCGATGTTGCCGAGCCGCAATTCCTTGGCCAGCCCGAGCTTGATCCGCGCCACTCCGTCCGTGACCTTGCGGGTCACGAACTCGACGCCGCGCAGCGGGCTCTCGTGGTTGAACAGGATGCCGTTCGAGGCGTGCAGCTTGAAGCTCTCGCGGTAGTTGATCGTCATCCAGTGCGCGTAGAGCTTGGCCACGCCGTAGGGCGAGCGCGGGTAGAACGGCGTCGCCTCGCTCTGCACCTGTTCCTGGATCAGGCCGAACATCTCCGACGACGAGGCCTGGTAGTAGCGCGCATCGGGTTTCAGGGTGCGCACGCATTCGAGCAGGTTGACGGCGCCCAAGCCCGTGATCTGGCCGGTGAGCAGCGGCTGCTGCCACGAGGCGGTGACGAACGACTGCGCGGCCAGGTTGTAGACCTCGTCCGGCTGCACGGCCTGAACGATCCGGGCGAGGCTCGACAGGTCGAGCAGGTTGCCGTCGTGAAGCTCCACGTCGTTCTCGATCCCGAGCCACTTCAGCCGGTGGTCGAACACCCCGGCATGGCTCGAGCGCCGCACCACCCCGTGCACCGCATAGCCCTTCGACAGCAGAAGCTGCGCGAGATACGCCCCATCCTGCCCGGTGATGCCGGTGATCAGTGCCGTCTTGGTGCTCATCTGCGAGACCTCTTCCATCTAAACGTGACGTTCCGTCGTTCGATGAGCGAGGGCGCACGGTGTTTCCCGGTGGCATATCCACTGGAACCACCGTTTTCAACGCATCAGAGGCCCGACCTCGGCTGCCGATACGCAGGCGTAGTGCGGGTCCGGTCCCCGGCGGCGCCACCGCGCCGTTGGCGGAGGCAGGCGGGTGCGTCGCCATCGCGAATCGTCCCGCCCGCTCGCGAACGATGCCGGAGGGTTTGGCCAAGGACTTTTGTTCTTGCAACCCAAGCGGGCATGTCTGCAGACGAAATCTATCTTTGCGTGCTTGCGAACCTCGGTTGCCCGCCCGCGGAAGCGAGCCTCGCGTGCTACCGGGCGCCGAGCGGGCTCGTGTCGCGGCCGGAGTCGATCCCGTTCTCCGGCGGAGGGCGGAACCGCCCGGCGATCTCGGAGAACGCCTCCTGCATCCCGTCGAGGCCCTGAACCGTGACGATGCTGGAGCCCGGCCCGAGCGGCGGGATGAAACCCGCCTGGGACAGTGTCCCGAACACCGCGAAGTTGAGGTCGTTCTGCACCTTCAGGCCGAGGCTCACGTCGACGATCATCACCACGAGCTCGAATTCGAGGAACGGGTCGCCGATCTTGCGGAACACCACGCGCGGTGCCGGCTCCTTCAGCACGTCGGCGTGCTGGGCGGCGCAGGCGAGCAGCATCTCGGCGGCGCGCGCCGGGTCCTGGTTGCGCAGCACGTTGACTGTCAACGACACCCGCCCGGTCCGGTCGCCGCGGACGCGGTTCTTGACGATGCCTGAGATCAGGTTGGAGTTCGGCACGATCACAGCCGAGCGGTCGAAGGTCTGAATCTCGGTGGAGCGCACGGAGATGCGCTTCACGATGCCCTCCGAATCGCCGATCACCACCTGGTCGCCGACGCGGATCGGTCGCTCCCAGAGCAGGAGCAGGCCCGAAACGAAGTTGTTGACGATCGATTGCAGGCCGAAGCCGATGCCGACCGAGAGCGCGCCGGCCACGATCGTCAGCTTTTCGAGGCTGAGGCCGAGATACGAGAAGGCCAGGGCCAGGGCGAGCAGGAAGCCGCAATAGCCCGACACGGTGGAGATCGAGTTGCGCAGGCCCGCATCGAGGTCGGTGGCGGGCAGGTAGACCTGCTCGAGCCAGCGCTGGACCGCCCGGGTGATGACGATGCCGAGGATCAGGATCCCGAGGCCCAGCGCGATGGTCGAGAGAGAGATCGTGACGTCGCCGACCTTGAAGCCGAAGAAGGCCTGCCGGATCGAGGAGACGATGTCGGTCGAATCAAGGCCCCAGGGCGCGAGCACCAGGAGCGCCACGATCAGGAACAGCAGCACCCGCGCGGCCCCGGTCGAGAGCACCGCGATCTGGTTGAGCGAGCGTTTGCGCAGGCCGGTGTTGGCCTGGAGCGCGGTGGCGAGCCGGGTGTCGTCCGACAGTGAGCCGCCGACGAAGGTGTCGGCGCTCTGCACGAGCAGGTAGAGCAGTACCAGGAGGCTCGCGGTCCAGACCAGCTGGTCGATCACGAACGCGGCGAAGGCGACGTAGCCGACGAGGGCGGCGACGCCGATGACGGCCGTCGCCGCCCAGCCGACGAGGCGCGCCGGGCCGCCGAGGCCGGTGGTGGTCTTCGTCGGCACGTAGGGGCCGAAGCAGGCCTCCTCTTCCTCTTCCTTGTCGGCGAAGCGGTGCAGGCCGATGGCGAGGATCAGCGCGGTCGCGACCGCGCCGATGCCGCGGGTGGCGATCGAGATCGGCAGCGCCGCCGAGATGCCCGAGTTCAGCGCCTCGATCGACTTCACCACGGTGATCACCGTGGCGATGCCGACGGCGAGCCGCGTCACCCGGATCGCCGCCGCGTCGCTCACCGGCGCGGGCCGCCACTGCGGCTTGTCCGGCGAGAGCAGGCCGTCGCACAGGGCCTCGACGAAGGCGATGAAGGCGAGGCCGGCCAGGATCGCGCCGGCCACCGGCAGCAGCCGGGAGGGCAGGAGGTCGGTGCCGTCGAGGGCGTAGTAGACCGCGTAGGAGCCGATCACCGCCGGCACGGTGCCGAGCAGCAGCACCCGCCACGCGCCGAGGAGGGTCTGGCGCCGGGTCGGCTCGGCCATCGCCGCGTCGCGCCGGCCCAGACGCGGGGCGATGTTGCGGCGGCCGAAATACAGCGCCACCGAGACGCCGAAGGCGAGGCCGAGCAGCAGCAGGTTGCCCAGCGTGCCGTTGCGCGAGAACAGCAGCAGGATGTCCGACAGCGCGCTCTGCAGCGAGCGCACGTCGCGGGGCACGTCGGCCGCGACCCGCCTCCAGAGCTGCGGACTTACCAGGGCCAAGCTGCGCTCGAACAGCCCCTTGGTGAAGGACTCGCGCCGCCGGTTCGAGACCCGGTCGATGATCTGGTCGCCCTGGACCAGGAGCGAGCGCGCCAGCCGCTGGGTCTCGTCGATGCGCGAGACCGCCGCGTCGCGCTCGACCCGCTCCTGGGCGACCTCGGGGCTCTCCTCGGCGTCCTTCGGCTTCGGCCCGAGCTGGGTCAGGCGTTCGCGGGCGGATTCGAGCGGCGCGTCGAGCCGGCCGATGATCGTCCGGATCTCGTCGGTGACCGGGCCGACGCCGTCGCGGATCGCCGACAGCTCCGGCGTTCCGAGATCGGTGCGGGCGAGCTCCTTCTCGCGCGCGGCGAGGTCGTTCTTGGCCGCGTCGAGCTTGGCCCGCACCGCCTTGAGCGCCTCGGACATCTCGGGCTTCGGGGGGGCCGGCTTGGCGTCGGCCGGCTTGGCGTCAGCAGGCTTGCCCTCGGCCGGCTTCGTCTCCGAGAATTTGGCGTCGGGCGTCTTGGTCTGGGTCCCGGCCGCGGGGGCCGGCGGCGGGGCCGACTGCGCCCAACCAAGGCCGGGGGCGAGCAGGAGCGCCGCCAGCCCGGCGGCGATCATCGAGCGGATCGGACTGCGCAGGCGCGTTTCGCGGGCGATTCGGCTGCGCGCGGACGGGCGACGACTCATCGAAATCCTTGGATGCTCGGCAGGGGCAACGGCAGGATGGGGGCACAGGGCCGTGGGCGCGGGCTCCGCGACGCCCTTCCGTGATGCCCTTGCCATGGTGCCGTCCCGCAAGAGGTGCGCCGTGTCGCCGATCAATGGGGCGAAAGCGTGCCGGGGGCCGCCCAGAACCCCCGGCGGAGACGATAACCCTGCGGCCGTCCGCGATCCGAGTTCGCCCCCCGGTGGTCGAAGGCTGAGGCCGGCATTCGGCCCGTCCGCGCCCGCCGGCCCGCCCGTCCGATCAATTCGTGATCGCGACGGGACGACCGCCGGCCCCAACGTCGGCCGTCACACCGCCCCCCTGGCCGGATCGCGAAAGCGGCCCCGATGTGTCCCTGAGCGACGCCGATCCGACATCGCCGCGAGTAGCATGATTTTAATCATGACCCGTCATAAACGACACGGCTGGACTCAAATGTTCGCTGAAGCGCAAATCCGAATGCAGCAAACAGCGCTGAAGGGGCCGTGAGAACAAGGAAGTTTCTTTAGGGCGATCGCCTGCCCGAAGCATGATCCGCCTTCCGACCTCCAAGGCGCATGGCCGGAACGCCCGCCCGACTCGATCGACCGAGAGCATCCGCCCATCGCGTGACTGGATGTTCGCGGCACCGCCTTGCCCGTCCCGTTCTCTTCGTTGCGTGTTTCGAGGAACCACCGGTCGTCACGTCCAGCCACCGACCCTGTGACCGCCCTGCGGCGCGCCTGCATCGCCACCTGCTGACCACGACCGCGCTGACCTTGGCCCTCGGCTTCGGCGCAAGCCTACAATGCCGGCACCGGCGCCACGTCGGCCGGAACGAACGCGACCGCGATCGGCCCGAATGCGACGGCCGCCGGCGACGAGTCCTTCGCCGGCGGCTACAACGCGAGCTCGGCTGGCGCCGGTGCCGTGGCGATCGGGTCGGGCGCCTCCGCGCAGTCGGCGACGAACAACCAGGGCATCATCAATTACCGGGATGCCAGCGGCGTCGGCATCCCCGCGGCCGGGACCGGCGGCAACATCCAGAACGGCGCGAACGGCAGCACCACACCGCCCGGCGCCGGGGAGACCAGTGCCGTCGGGCACGGCGATCGGCAAGAAGTCCACGGTCGGCGCCGCCGGCGGCGTGGCCGTCGGCTACCACAACTCGGCCGGCACCGGGACCTTCAACTCGACCGCGATCGGCGCGAACAACGACGCGGCCGGCTCCTACGGCGTCGCGATCGGTTATGCCAACCTCGCTACTGGCCGCTCGACCCTTTCGCTCGGGACGAACAACCAAGCGCTCGGCGACGTCGCCATCGATCTAGGATGACAGTCCTATGCGGTCGGCGACTTCTCGTTCGCCCACGGGTTCATCGCCAGCGCCTACGGACAGGACGCGCTGGCGCTGGGCGGCCTCTCCGTCGCCGGTGAAACCGGGAGCAATCCGACGGCCAGCAACATCGCGATCGGCGACAACGCCAGGGCCGTCGGCGGCTCGGCGCTGGCGCTCGGCAGCGGAGCCTCGGCGACGAAGGCGCGGTCCGTGGCGCTCGGTGCCGGCTCGATGGCGCTGCGGGGCAGCCTCAGCGGCACCGAGGCCTACACCACCAACACCCTGTCCTCCGCCAACGGCGAAGTGTCGGTCGGCGCACAAGGGGCTGAGCGACAGATCACCGATGTCGCCGGAGGCCAGCAGGACACAGATGCCGTCAACGTCCGCCAGCTCCGTTCGGTCGGGAGCGGGGTCACCAAGAATGCGACAGCGCTCGGCGGCAGCTTCGGCAGCGACGGCACCTACACGCCGCCGAGCTACACCTACAACGGACGATCCTACGCCACCGTGCCCGGCGTCGTCGGCGCCCTCGACCAACTCGCATTGCGCTACGACACCGACGGGTCGGGCAACCGGCTGGCCAGCATCGACCTGAGCCGCGCCGGGACCGTCGGCTCCGCGGTCCGCATCACCGGCCTCGCCCCGGGCAGCCTCGCCGCGGGCTCGACCGATGCGGTCAACGGCGACCAGCTCTACGCGCTGCGCCAGAGCATCGACGACGGCACCTTCGGCCTGGTGCGGCAGGACTCGACGAGCCGTGCGATCCGCGTCGCCGCCGCGACGGACGGGGCGCTCGTCGACTTCCGCAACAGTGCCGGCAGCGGCCGTGTGCTCAGCGGCGTCTCCGCCGGCTCCCTCGCGGCGGGCTCCAACGAGGCGGTCAACGGCGGCCAGCTCTATGCGACGAACCAGGCGGTCGCCGGCCTGTCGGCCGGATTGGCCAACGGCAGCGTCGGCCTCGTGAAGCAGGACGCCGCGACCCGCGGCCTGACCGTCGGCGCCGAGACCGACGGCACCACGGTGAGCTTCGCCGACCGCGACGGCACGGCCCGAACGCTCACCGGCGTCTCCGGCGGCCGGGTCGCCCTGGGCTCCACCGACGCGGTCAGCGGCGGGCAGGTCTACGGGCTCTCCGCTTCGCTTGCGAGGAGCCTCGGCGGCGGGTCGAGCGTGGCTGCCGACGGCTCGGTCACCGCCCCGAGCTACGCGATCCAAGGCGCGAGCTTCGGCGACGTCGGCTCCGCGCTCGGCAGCCTCGACGCCGCGGTGACCACCCTCAACACCGCCGGAAGCCGCTACGTCGCGGTGCGCAGCACCGGTGCCGCCGCCCAGGCCACCGCGACCGACAGCCTCGCCATCGGTCCGGCCTCGGTGGCGAGCGTCGAGGGCGGCGTCGCGCTCGGCGCCAACGCGATCGCCCGCCGCGCCGGGCTCTCGGGGGCTGCCGAGGCGTTCTCCGGGATCACGGTGGCCTCGACCGCTGGGGCGGTCTCGGCCGGCGCAGAGGGCGCGGAGCGGCAGATCGTCAACGTTGCCGGCGGCACCCAGGACACCGACGCGGTCAACCTGCGCCAGCTCCGCGCTGTCGGCGGCAACCTCGCCGGCGCCCTCGGCGGCGGAGCGGGTTTCGCCGCCGACGGCAGCTTCACCGCGCCGACCTACGCCCTCGGCGGCCGGTCCTATTCCGGCGTCGGCGACGCGCTCGCGGCGGTGGACGCGTTCGCGGTGAAGTACGACGTCGACCCGGCGACCGGCGGGCGCGGCCAGTCGATGACGCTGGCCGGCAGCGACCCGAACCAGCCGGTTCTGATCCGCAACGTCGCGGCCGGGGTGCAGCCCACTGATGCCGCCAACCTCGGGCAGGTGACGGCCCAGGTCGCGACCGCCAAAGCGCAGAGCTTCGCCTACACCGACCAGCGGGTGCAGGCGAGCTACGCCGCCGGCACCGCCTACACCGACGCCCGCGTCGCGCCGCTGGAGAAGCAGGCGAACGCCTTCGGCAGCCAGCTCGCCGGCCTTCAGAACGAGGTCGGGCAGGTCCGCCAGGAGGCGCGGCGCGGCGCGGCGATCGGCTTGGCGGCCGCCTCGCTCCGCTTCGACGACCGCCCGGGCAAGCTGAGCATGGCGGCCGGCGGCGGCGTCGGGCGCGGCGAGGGCGCGGCCTCGATGGGCATCGGCTACACGCTTCCCGACGGGTCCGCGCGGGTGAACGCCACCGGCGTCGCCGCCGTACGCGACTTCGGGATCGGCGCCGGCGCCAGCTTCACCCTCAACTGAGGCGGGCCGTGCGCGCACACGCCATCGCCGCCGTGGCCGGGCTCGGGATGCTGCTCGCGGCGCCCGCGCTCGCGGCCCCGGCCGGAGACGGCGCCCTCGGGCCGTTCGCGATGCGCGGCGCAGTCTCCACCGACGACCCGCCCCGCGCCCAGTTCGCGGCGCCGGCCTATCGCGTCCACCCGCCCGAGGGTGCGCCGCTTCCCGGCAAGGCGCCGGGCGACACCCGCCGGATGATCCAGGCCTTCGCGACCTGGACCCTGATCTGCGATGAGAACCTGCGCCGCCATCGCCGGGTCTGCAACGCCTCGCAATCGATCGTGGACGGCGACGGGGCCTTCGCTTTCAGCTGGTCGCTCGCGGCCACCAGCGCGGGGGCGCCGGTCTTCGTGGTGCGCGCGCCGGTGGGCGCATGGTCGGCTCGCACCGTGGGGCTGGCGTTCGGCGCGGCCGAGGAGACCGTGATCCGCCTGGAGAGCTGCAACGCCAGCCTCTGCCTCGGCTTCCTGGCGGTGGACGAGGCTCTTCGCCGGGCGATCGCCGCGCGCGCCTCCGTCCGCGTACGCTATCGCCGGAGCGAGACCGCCGCCCCCGTCGCCATCGCGACCTCCCTCGACGGCCTCGCCGGCGCGATCGCCAGCCTCAAGTAGCGCGTTTCGCCCGGATCAACCGGCGGCGCGGGCCAGGAACCCGCGCCAGCCGCCGTAGCGCCCGATCTCCTCGGCACCGACGACGCCTTCGGCCTCGACCAAAAACCCCTTCGGGGCCGTGCCGTCGGAAAGGCGCAGGGTGCCGACGCCCAGCGGGCTCGGGATCGTCGAGACGAAGCGGCCAAAGGCCTCGGGCGGGAGCGCCCAGACCTCGGTCTCGATCGCCGTGCCCGTGCCGGCCGCCACCCGCAGCAGGCCCGGCCGATGCGGCGGGCCGCCGGGGAGCGCGTAGAAGCGGTAGTCCGGCGCCGTCGAGACGGCCCGCAGGAAGCGGGCGCCGAGGCCGGTCAGCTCGCCGTTGAGGGCCAGGCCCGACAGGTGCGCGCCGACCACCGCCAGCTCGATTGCGTCGCCCTGAGGCTTCTTCGGCGCGACCGCCTCCGGGACCGGCACGGCGCTCGCCCCGATCGGCACGCCGGACGCCGCGTGCAGGCGGGCGCCGATTGCCGCGATCAGCCCGTCGCAGCCGCGGGGCGCCAGCAGCGTCACCCCCGCGGGGAAGCCGTCCGCCCGGAAGCGGCCGGGCACGGCGAGCGCGCACCAGTCGAGCAGGTTGACGAAGTTGGTGTAGGTGCCGAGCTCGCTGTTCGGTCCGATCGGGTCGGCGGCGAGGTCGGCGACCGTCCTCGGACGCGGGAAGGTCGGCACGACGAGCACGTCGACCGCGTCCCAGACCGCGTCGGCCGCACGCCGCAGCTCGGCCAGGCGATAGAGCCCGCCGAAGGCGTCCGCCGCCGAGAAACCCTTCGCGTTCTCGATCACGGCCCGCGTCGTCGGATGCAGGATCTCGGGCCGCGTCTCGATCACGTCGCGGATCGCCTGGTAGCGCTCGGCCACCCAGGGGCCGGTGTAGAGCAGGCGCGCGGTCGAAAACATCGGCGCAAAGTCCACCGGGCGCGCTGCGCCGACGAGTGCTTCGAGGTCGGAAAGGCTCGCCGCGAAGGCCGCCTCCGACAGGGCGTCTCCGGCGAAATCCAGCCCCTGCGCATCCGGCACGCCGAGGCGCAGGCCGGGCGGGATCGCCGACGGCGCCGGCAGCGGCAGTCGCCGGGAATACGCGTCGGCGAGGTCGTAGCCGGCCATGATCCGGAAGGCGGCGTCGGCGTCGGCCACGGTGCCGGCGAAGACCGAGAGCGTGTCGAGCGTGCGGCAGGCCGGAACCATGCCGCGCGTCGAGACGCTGCCGAGCGACGGCTTCAGGCCGACGACGTTGTTCAGGGCCGCCGGCACCCGGCCCGAGCCCGCCGTGTCGGTGCCGAGCGCGAAGGCGACGAGGCCGCGGGCGACCGCCACCGCCGAGCCGCTGCTGGAGCCGCCCGGTACGTAGGCCGGATCGATCGCGTTGCGTGGCACCGGATAGGGTGTCCGTACCCCGACGAGGCCGGTGGCGAACTGGTCGAGGTTGGTCTTGCCGACGAGGATCGCGCCCGCCGCCAGAAGCTTTTCGACCGCGTGGGCGGTCTCGGTGGCGGTGTAGGCGAAGTCGGGGCACGCGGCCGTCGTCGCCATCCCAGCGACGTCGACGTTGTCCTTCACCGCGAACGGGATGCCCCAGAGCGGCTTGCTCGCCGGATCGAACGGGCCGAGCGCGGCCAAGGCCGCCGCGGCTTCGGGCTCCGGCACGAGGGCGAGGAAGATGCCGGGATCGTCGGTGTCCGCGATGCGGCGGTACACCTCCGCCAGGATCGCGCGCGGGTCCTCTCCGGCGGCGTAGGCCGCGTGCAGAGCGGGGATCGTCGGGAACGGGGGCATGGGGCGTCTCGTCGGGTCGATCTGATGGGAAGGGGCCTCGTGTCGGGGCCTACAATCCGGCGAGCCGCGCAGCCGTGCGGCTGATGACGCCCTCGGGGTCGATCAGCCCGTCGAGCACGGTGAAGTGGTTGGCGCCCGGCACCGGGATCAGCGGCCCGTCCAGCCCCGCGGCACGGCGGGCGGCGTGGTAGGCGTCCGATTGGCGGCGGAGTTCGAAGAGCTCGTCGGCGCCGTACACGACCGCGACGGGCGGCGTGCCCGGGCGCAGGTGGCGGATCGGCGAGAGCGTCTCGATCTCCTCGGTGGAGAGGGCGAGGGCGTCGTTCAGGGTCGTGCCGGCGATCGGCGCGAGGTCGAAGATGCCGCTGATCGCGAGGCCCGCGTCGGCCGCGTCGGCGACCGCGGCGGCCAGGTGCCCGCCGGCCGACCAGCCCGAGACCACGAGCCGGCGCCCGCCGCCCTCGGCCCGCAGCAGCGCCAGCGCGGCGCGGGCTTCCGCGACGATGTCCGTCAGGCGCGCCTCCGGCGCCAGGGTGTAGCCGACGAGCGCCACGTCGAGGCCGCGCGCCAGCGGCCCCTCGGCCATGCAGGAGAAGCCGCGCCGATCGTTGCGCTGCCAGTAGCCGCCGTGGAGGAAGGCCAGCATCGGCGCGCTCGGCCGGCCGCAGCGGAACACGTCGATGCGCTGGCGCTCACCCTGCCCGTAGGCGAGGTCGAGCGCGTCGACTTGGGCCTCGCGGAACGCGGCGCTGCGCGTCCGCCAGCCGGCGACGATCGCGGCGCTGTCGGCCACCGCGCCGGAATTGTCGTAGGCCCGGCTCAAGTCCGCGCGGTCGAGGTCTCGCCAATCCATCGTCTCAGGCATCGTCGCCGGTCCCCAGGTACCAGTCGAGCAGCTCGCCGCCCTGCAGGAACACCACGTCCGGCCGGGCGAGCAGCGCGTCGAGCAGGCGTTCGAGCAGCCCGATGCGGTGGGGCACCCCGGTGATGTAGGGGTGGATGGCGAAGCTCATGATCTTCGCGCCCGACAGCGGCCCGTCGCCGACAGCTTCCCGGGCGAGGCGGTCGCACTGCGCCAGCGCCCGCTCCACGAACTCGTCGGCGCGATGATGCTGGATCGCGAGCAGCGGGATGTCGTTCAGCTCCACCGAATAGGGCATCGCCACCAGCGGCCCGTGCGCGGTGGCGATGCGCGCGGGCCGATCGTCGACCACGAAGTCGCCGACATATTCGATGCCTGCCGCCTTGAGGTGGTCTGGGGTGTCCAGCGTCTCGGTGAGGCCCGGCCCGAGCCAGCCTCGCGGCGCCGCGCCGGTGAGATCGCGGATCGCGGCGACGGTGCGGGCGATCATCCCGGGCTGGTCCTCGATCCGGTGGGTCGGAACCTGCTCGAAGCCGTGGGCCATGAACTCCCAGCCGGCTGCGTGCGCGGCGGCTGCGACCCGCGGATAGGCGGTGCAGACCGAGCCGTTGATCGACAGGGTCGGCCGGATGCCGCGCACTGCGAAAGCTTCGAGGAAGCGCCAGAAGCCGACGCGCATCCCGTATTCATGCCACGCCCAGTTGGGCACGTCCGGCAGCAGGGTGGCCGCGGTCGGGGGCACCAGGATCTGGCGCGGCATCGGATGGTCGATCAGCCAGTGCTCGACATTGACCACCGGCCAGACCGCGACGGCCTTGGCCCCGGGCAGTGCGAGGCGCGGCCGGTCGATCGCGGCACGATAGGCGAGGCGGTTTTCCGGCCGACGCCGGTCGATGCGCGGAATTTCGCTCATGCGGCCTTCGGCGCGTGGTGGCTGTGGAGCTGAGCCGAGAGCATGCGGCGAACGTCGTTGAAGGCGGGGCTCGAGACGTCGCGGCGGCGGGGGAGGTCGACCGTGTGCACCGCCTCGATCCGGCCGGGGCCGGGGGACATCAGCACGATGCGGTCGGCGAGCACGATCGCCTCCTCGATGGCGTGCGTCACGAACAGCACCGTGAGGCCGGTTCGGCTCCAGAGCTCGAGCAATTCGTCCTGCAGCCGCTCGCGGGTCATCGCGTCCAGCGCCCCGAACGGCTCGTCCATCAGCACCACTTCGGCCTCGTTGGCGAGCACGCGGGCGATGGCCACGCGCTGCTTCATGCCGCCCGAGAGCTGGTGCGGGTAGGCGTCGGCGAATTGGCCCAGGCCGACGAGGTCGATGTAGCGCGCGGCTGTCTCGCGCACCTCCGCGGCGGGGCGGCCGCGCGACTTCGGGCCGAAGCCGATGTTGTCGCGGACGGTCAACCACGGGAACAGGCCGTAATCCTGGAACACCATGCCCCGGCTCGGGCCGGGTCCGGGGATCGGCTTGCCCCACATCAGCGCTTCGCCGGCGGTGGTGGCCTCGAAGCCGGCCACGATCCTCAGCAGGGTGGACTTGCCGCAGCCCGACGCCCCGAGAAGGCAGACGAACTCGCCGCGCTGGACGGTGAGGCTGGCGCCGCGCAGGGCCTCGGTCCGGCGCCCCTGCGACAGGTAGGTCTTCGAGACGTCGCGGACGTCGACGATCGGGATCGTAGGATCAGCCATCGGATTCAACCATGCGCGGGGCTCCACGAGAGCAGGCGGCGACCGATCTCCATGACGATCCGGTCGGAGATGAACCCGGCGACGCCGATCACCACCATGCCGCAGATGACGATCTCGGTGCGCGAGAGCTGGCGCGCCTCCATGATGATCGCGCCGAGGCCCGTCTGGACGCCGGTCATCTCGCCGACGACGATGACCACCCAGGCGAAGCCGAGGCCGAGGCGCAACCCGGTGAAGATCGATGGGAGGGCGGCGGGCAGAACCACGCGGGCGAACTGTGCCGGGCCGGTGCAGCCGAGCATGGCGGCGGCCTCGAACAGCCGGGGCTCGACCGCGCGCACGCCGAAGATCGTGTTGACGAGGATTGGGTAGAACGCTCCGAGGAACACCAGGAAGTAGGCTGAGCGCGGCCCGAGCCCGAACAGGATCATCGCCAGCGGCAGCCAGGCGGTGACGGGCACCGGCCGCAGGATCTGGAAGGTCGGGTCGAGGAGCGCCCGCATCAGCGGCACCCGGCCGATCAACAGCCCGAGCGGCAGGGCGGCTGCCGCCGCGAGCGCGAACCCGCCGAAGACGCGGGCGAGCGAAGCCGCGAGATGCGTCCACAGCGTGCCGCTGAACGCGTCGTCGTTGACGCCGCCGACGGCGAGGTCGCGCATCTCGGTCCAGACCTCGGCCGGCGGCGGGATCAGGCTGTAGGGTTTCCCGACCGTGGCGAGGTGCCAGACGAGGGCGAGCGCGAGGGGCAGGGCCAGCGCGAGGGCGGCGCCCTTGATGCGCTGCAGGATGTCCTTGGTGCGACGGCGTGGAACGCGGGTGCCCTCTCCGATGCGGGAGAGGGGGAGCGCCGCGTCGCCCGCGGCGGCCACGTCCGCCTCCGTCGCCGTCGTCGCGCTCATGTCACGCGTCCCGCATCGCGTCGACGAACGTGGTGTCGACGAAGCCCGGCTCCGGCAGGCGCTTGATCTGCTTGAGGGCGAGCATGTGCCGGGCGTAGGCCTCGGCCTTCTTCACCTCGTCCGGGCCGAGCTTCCACGTCAGGTCGACGTTGGGAGCCGAGACCACCAAAGCCTCTCGCTTCTGGCCGAGCTTCATCACCGCCATGTCGATCATCGCGTCGCGGTTCTTGGCGGCGAACTCGGTGCCCTTGCGGTGGATTTCCAGCATGGTGCGGACGAGGTCGGGCTTGCCCGCGATCGTGTCGCGATGGGTGCCGAACACCATGTTGAGCGAGCCCATCTCGGTGCCGTAGGGGTACTCGACGAGCTGGCCGACGCCGCTCGACAGGCTGACGCCGGGGGCCGGCTCGGCGCCGACATAGGCGTCGATGTCGCCGCGCGCCAAGGCGATGTGCATCTCCGAGAACGAGATGCGCACCGGCACGATGTCCTTGATCGAGAGCCCCTCCATGCGCATGCGCTCGAGGGCGAACACCTCCTGCGTCGAGCCGGGCCACAGGGCGACGCGCTTGCCCCTGAGGTCCTTGACCGCGCGGACGTCGGAATCCTTCTTGGAGATGATCGCCATGCCGCCGTTGCAGGTCGAGGCGATCACCGTTAGCGGCTCGCCGGCGGCCGCGCCCAGGGTCGCCGAGGCGATGCCGAAGGTGCCGAAATCCACCGACTTGGTGACCACCGCGTTCTTGCACTCGGTCGGGCTCTCGAACGGGATCACCTCGACCACGTAGCCCGCCGGCGTAAAGCGCTCGTAGAAGTATGGCGCGATCGAATGGATCAGCTTGAGCGAGCCCATGCGGATCGTCACCGGCGCGGCGGCGCGGGCCACGAAGGGCGCCGAGACGAGCCCGGCCCCGAGGCCGGCAAGGAGGGTGCGGCGGGCGATCATGGCTTCACTCCGAGGCCGGCGAGGCGGGGAACGGCGACGGTACGAAGCGTAGATCCCCCTGCCGTTGCTAACGAGTGCTCATTCGGGATGGGGCCGTTGCGCTTTCGGCAACAGGCGGTCTAGCTGGTTGGTATGGGCCGCCCGAAGCGCGCCCGAGGCGGGGATCTGCGATGAAGCACACCCGGACGCTGGCCTGCATCGCCGAAATCGCCCGCAGCGGCTCGATCCGCCGGGCGGCCGAGCGCCTCAACATCGCCCCCTCGGCGCTGACGCGCCAAGTCCAGGACATCGAGTACGAACTTGGCACGCCGATCTTCGAGCGGCTGGCGCAGGGGATGCGGCTCAACGCGGCCGGCGAGCTGCTGGTCCGGCACGTGCGCGACCAGCTCGCCGACCTCGAGCGTGTGCGCTCGCAGATCGCCGACCTCTCCGGGGTCCGGCGCGGGCACGTGGCGCTGGCCTGCAGCCAGGCCTTCGTCACGCAGGTGGTGCCGGAGGAGGTCCAGGCCTACCGCGAGCGGTTTCCGCAGGTCGGGTTCACGGTGCAGGTGCGCGACCACGTCCAGGCGGTGGCGGCGCTGACCGCCTTCGAGGCCGACCTAGCCCTGGTGTTGCAGCCGCCGCCCTCCGCCGACCTGCACGTGCTGTATTCCTGCCGCCAGCCGCTCTGCGCGCTGATGCGGGCCGGCCATCCCCTCGCCCGGGAGGCCGGGCCGGTGCGCCTGCGCGACTGCCTCGCCCATGCGATGGCCCTGCCCGACCGGTCGCTGGCGATCCGCCTGCACCTGGAGCAGGCCCTGGCGCGGAAGGGCGTGCCGCTCGGGCCGGTGGTCGAGTCGAGCTCGCTCGAGTTCCTGCGCAACCTCGTTCTGCGCGAGGAGGCCGTGAGCCTCCAGGTGCCGAGCGGCATCCCCGACGACCCGCGCCTCGCCAGCCGCCCGATCGACGCGCGCGACCTCGACCCGATGGTGATGATCCTCGGGCAGCTGCGCGGGCGCCTGCTCTCCGTCGCGGCGGCGAAGTTCGCAGACCAGCTCACCCACAGCCTCGACCGGCGGCAGGCAGGCGCCTGAGGTACGGGAGCGAAACCGCGCCCGCCGACTTCTCCGTCCGTGCCAACCAGGACAGCGCCCCCATGAAGACCGATCGACGCCTGATCCACGCCAGCGAGAACGGCGACCGCTGGTGGCTCCGCCGCGCGGACGGCGCCGAGGTCGCCATCCTGCATGAGCCGAACGCGTCGTCCGGCGGCCGCACCTCCGAGACCCCCGTCGGCGCCTTCCTGCGCGCCGGCGCCGGCGGCCCCGAGCACCGGGCGCTCCTCGACCTGATCGGCACGCTCGTCGACCAGCCCCCGGCCGCGCCGCCCGCCGCCGCCCCGGAGCCCGGCGCCGCCGCAGCCGAGCCGACGCCGGGAGAGGAGCTTTCGTAATCCGACGGGCCGCCGACCCATCGTCCAACCCACCACCACATCCTGAGGCGCCCGCTTCGCGTCCGCACCTCAGGGTGGGGTGATGGCGTGCGCCGTCCGCCTGCGAACCTTCGCCTTCAGCGCGCCTTCAGCACCATCCGGCACTCGGCCGGCAGGGCCGCCATGGTCATTGGCGGGCGTGGCTTCGGCTTGGTCTTCGGGGGGCGGGGGTGGAGGATCGCGTCGCTGAACCAGTAGGCGAGCTCCTCGCCGCAGCCGTCGCCGGGCGGCGGGGCGGCCTGGTCGCCGCAGGAATCCTGTCCGTCCGGGCAGGCGAGGCGGATATGGTAGTGGTAATTGTGCCCATACATCGGGCGCACCTTGCGCAGCCAGCCGCGGCTGCCGTCCGCCTCCCGGCACAGGGCCTTCTTGATCGCCGGGTTGACGAAGATGCGCGCCACCTCCGGCTGCTCGGCGGTGAGGCGGATCAGGCTCAGCCGCTCCGGCGTCCAGGTGTCGGGGTCGATGTCGAGGCGGTCAGGCCGCACCATGTCGGTGGCCGAGGTCTCCTCGCGCTCTGCCCGCGTCATGCGCCGGTCCGGCATCGGGGTGAGCCACACGTCGGCGTCGAGCCCGAGCTGGTGCGAGGCGTGGCCGGTGAGCATCGGCCCGCCGCGCGGCTGCGACATGTCGCCGACGAGCAGGCCCGGCCAGCCGACCCGCGGCGCCTTGGCCGCCAGCCGCTCCAGGAAGTCGACGAGGTAGGGCGTGCCCCAGTTCCGGTTGCGCGACAGGCGCATCACCTGCCACGTCGCCCCGTCGATCGGCAGCGCCGCGCCGCCCGAGAAACAGCCCTTGGCGTAGGAGCCGTAGGCGTGGGCGGGGCCGGAGGCCGGGCCGGTCACCCGCCCGAACAGCGCCTTGGCCGGCGTCGAGGGCGCGTCGGGATTCTCCAGCGGCGGCAGGGGTTTGGGGTTGAGGGTCCCCTTGTCCTGTGCGTGGGCGGGCGAAGCGAGGGCCGACGAAAGGACGAGGGCGGCGGAGAGGGCGAGGCGGCGCGTGTGCATGCGGGTCTGTGTATCCGGTCCGGCGGTCGCCCGTCGAGGATCGGAACGTCGCCCGCCGCCGGGGCGTTTTTCGGGCAGGCCCGCCGTTGCGCGGGCCGAACGAACCGGAGGCCGCATCGTGACACCCACGCCTGATACCCCTGAGCAGGCCCGCAGCCTGATCGCCCACGACCGCGTCGTCGGCACCGACGTGCGCCGGCCGGACGGCACCAAGGTCGGACCGATCGAGCGGCTGATGCTCGACAAGCGCTCGGGCCAGGTCGCCTACGCGGTGATGAGCTTCGGCGGCTTCCTCGGGCTCGGCGAGGGCTTCCATACGCTGCCCTGGGCGGTGCTGCGCTTCTCGCCCGAGCACGACGCCTACGTCGTCGACGTCACCGAGGCACAGCTGCGCGACGCCCCGCCGCGCTCGCCCGAGGGCACCGACCCGGCCGAAGACTACGCCTGGGAGGAGCGGGTCCACCGCTACTACAACGCGGCGCCGTATTGGGGCCTGTGACGCAAGGGCCGAGCGCCGCTATGCGGTCGGGCCGCACCAGCCGGGGAGGTAGCTCGTCTCGGACGCCTTGGCCAAGGCCATCGCCTCCTCCAGCGCCGCCGAAAAGTCGTTCTCGATGCGCTTGGCCTTGACGTGGCGACGGAGGTAGTCGGCCCAGAGGAACTCGCTGAACGGCGTCGTGTCCTTGGCGAAGCCCCCGGCCCGGCGCAGCTCGCCGGCCAGGCTCCGGTAGGGGTCGTCGGCGAGGTCCGCCATCGCCTTGGGGATATCCTTGAACCCGGCGCGCACGCCCTCGGCATCGTAGGGGTGCACCCACGATTTGTGATCGCACACCGTCCAGAACGCGTCCTTGTCGAGGTGGTGCAGGTCCGCGACCACGGTCACGAGCACGCTCTCGACGCCCTCTTCCAGCAGGGCGCGGGACAAATGGTGGTGATCGATGACGTAGTGGCGCTTCTTCGGCCCAAGCAGGGTCGGCACCATGTGCGCCCCCAAGAAGGCGGCGCGCTTGTCGTCGTCGTAGTCGCGCCAGCGCCGGCGCTTCTCGGCGACCTCCCGGTAGCCCACCGTCATCTGCGTCGGGCGCAGGTCCGCGATCGGGACGGGCGCCAGCACCGGCTCACGGTTGGCCATCGATTCGGTATTCCCACCGCCGAGCCTTCAGGCCCCCGCGGCGATCTGTCATGATTCCAGCCCACGCCGGAAGGCACGATCGGCGCCCCGCCGTTCACGGTTCCGATAGCCGCCCGCGGCCCTTCGACGGGCGGTTCTGCGACGAGCGGTTCTGCGAGGGCCGTCGGCCAAGCGGAGCTTAGGTCGAGATCGGGCTGTCCTTCCGGAGGTTCCGCAGGGCGCGGAACGGGAGCAGCAGGAATTTCACGAAGGCCCGGAGCGCGAGGAAGGCGGCGACCGAGACGACCAGGGCGATGGTTTTCAACAAGGGCTCGCGCACTCCATCCGAGGGAATCGAAGAGGGTCGTCGAGCGGGCTCGGCGGATCGCCGCCCGTGCAACCGCAGGACCGGCAGTCCGCGCCCCAAAGCCGGCAAGATTGTGGGTGTCGGGCGCGACATCGGCGCCCTGGCCTCCCGCCCGCGAACACGCCGGCCGGTTTGAAACGGGCGCCGCCCTGTAGGCGCTTGGCGGGCGATTCCAGCTCGGCCTTGCCAAATCCCTGCGACGATCTGTAATGATGGCAGGCCCTGTCCGATCCTCACGGGATCGTTCGTGCGTCGCGGCCCGCCATCGGGCGATGACGTGCCCGCGGCGGCGAAGATTCTCCGCCGCTGCGGCCCTGGACGGCCGGGGCTCTGCACACGCGACGGGTTTTGTCCCGGCGCATGGGTTATCATGGAATTCGCGGTCGCCTCGTCATCACGGGACGGTCGAGATGGTTTTCGCGAGGTCGGGAATACAGATGGACGGAGGCACAGCATCGATTGCCGTTGCCCGTGCCGTCAGCGTGCGCGATGCGCGTCGCGCCGATCCGTCCGTCCCCCCGATCAGGTTCAACCCCAGGCGCAGCGGAAGCGCGCGCCGAGCGGCGGTTGACGGCAATCCCTTCAGTTCAAGCCCCGCGGCCTCGGT
This sequence comes from Methylobacterium sp. WL12, assembly GCF_008039475.1. Lineage (NCBI taxonomy): Bacteria > Pseudomonadati > Pseudomonadota > Alphaproteobacteria > Hyphomicrobiales > Methylobacteriaceae > Methylobacterium > Methylobacterium sp. WL12. The sequence continues at coordinate 141,977 of NZ_VRUW01000003.1, forward strand.
TTCGAGGCCGGCGCGAGCCCTCTCCCTGACGGCCTTCAGGCCGGGCGAGGCTCCACCGGGACACGGGCCCAGGAGAGCGACGTCCGCCGCCATGTCGAAAGTTCGTCATGGCCAACAACAAGATGCTCATCGACGCGATGCATCCGGAAGAGACCCGGGTCGTCACGGTTCACGGTTCTAGGGTTGAGGAATTCGACTTCGAGGCGGCCAACCGGCGCCAGCTTCGCGGCAACATCTATCTCGCCAAGGTGACGCGCGTGGAGCCCTCGCTCCAGGCCGCCTTCGTCGAGTACGGCGGCAACCGCCACGGCTTCCTCGCCTTCTCGGAGATCCACCCCGACTACTACCAAATCCCGCTCGCCGACCGGCAGGCGCTGCTCGAGGACGAGGCGCGCGACGCGGAAGAGCACCGCGAGCGCGAGGAACGCCGCCGCAAGTCGCCGCGCAGCAACGGCCGCCGCGTCCGCGGGCGCCGGGCCGAGGCCTCCGCCGCCAAGCTCGACGAGACCGTGAGCGCCGAGGACGTCGCGCAGGAGCATGACGCGTCGCACGAGGCCGCCCGTGCGGACGGGCATGATGCCCCGGCCGGCGAGGCGCATCACGACGCGCAGTCCCACGACACGCAGGCCGCTGAGGCCCATGCCCACAAAGCCCATGCCCACGAAGCCCATGCCGGCGACGATCACGTCGCCGAGGCGCATGTGGACGAGGACCGGCCCGAGGGCGCGATCGCGCCGGGCAGCGACGCCTCCGCCGTCTTGCCCGAGCCGGATGCCGACGAGCCTGCCGGCGAGGCGCATGAGCACGAGGCCCAGGACGGGGAGACCGCCGACGACGCCCCGCGCCCTGAGGCGATCGTCGCCGTGGCCCAGGGACTGACCGTCGCCGAGGCGCCGACGGCGTCCGAGGACGAATCCGACGAGGATGAAGACGAGGACGAGGACGACGATTCCGACGACGAGGACGAAGAGGACGGCGACGACGAGGAGTCCGACGAGGACGAGGGCGACGAGGATCCCGACGCCGAGCCGAAGATCTCGCAGGTCGGCGGCAACGGCGACGCGCTCGGCGAGCTGCCCGAGCGTCCGCGCAGCCACCGCCGCCACTACAAGATCCAGGAGGTGATCAAGCGCCGCCAGATCATCCTGGTCCAGGTCGTCAAGGAAGAGCGCGGCACCAAGGGCGCGGCGCTCACCACCTATCTGTCGCTCGCCGGCCGTTACTCGGTGCTGATGCCGAACACCGGCCGCGGCGGCGGGATCTCCCGCAAGATCACCTCGGCCGCCGACCGCAAGCGCCTCAAGGAGACCGCCCAGGCGCTGGAGGTGCCCGACGGCATGGGCGTGATCCTGCGCACGGCCGGCGCCTCGCGCACGATGCCGGAGATCAAGCGCGACTTCGAATACCTGATGCGTCTGTGGGAGAGCGTGCGCGCGCTGACCCTGTCCTCGACCGCGCCCGCTCTGGTCTACGAGGAGGGCTCGCTGATCAAGCGCGCGATCCGCGACCTCTACAACAAGGACCTCGACGAGGTGCTGGTCTCGGGTGAGGCGGCCTATGCCGAGGCGCGCGACTTCATGCGCATGCTGATGCCGCAATCCGCAAAGGTGGTGAAGCCCTACCGCGACGCAACGCCGATTTTCGCCCGCCACGGCGTCGAGCAGCAGCTCGACGCGATGTTCTCGACCCACGTGACGCTGAAGTCCGGCGGCTATCTCGTGATCAACCCGACCGAGGCCCTGGTCTCGATCGACGTGAACTCCGGTCGCTCGACCCGCGAGCACGACATCGAGGACACGGCGCTTCGCACCAACATGGAGGCGGCCGAGGAGGTCGCCCGCCAGCTACGCCTGCGCGACCTCGCCGGCCTCGTGGTGATCGACTTCATCGACATGGAGGAGAAGCGCAACAACCGCGCCGTCGAGAAGAAGCTCAACGACTGCCTGAAGAACGACCGCGCCCGCATCCAGGTCGGCCGCATTTCGCCCTTCGGCCTGATGGAGATGAGCCGCCAGCGCATCCGCACCGGCGTGCTCGAATCCTCGTCGGTGCCGTGCGTGCATTGCGGCGGCTCCGGCTTCGTGCGCGCCACCGCATCGGTCGCGCTGCACATCCTGCGGGCGATCGAGGAGGCGCTGCTCAAGTCGGCGAGCCACAACCTGATCCTGCGCACCCGCACCGAGGTGGCGCTGTACATCCTCAACCAGAAGCGCGGGCACCTGCACGAGCTCGAGATGCGCTTCGGCGTCACCGTGACCATCGCCGCCGACGAGCGGCTGGGGGCCACCACCGCCTACCAGCTGGATCGCGGCGAGCCGGCCCAGCGCGCCGAGGGTCCGATCACCGGAATCCGCGCCACCGCGATCTCGCCGACCTCCGAGATCGAGGAGGACGACACCTTCGAGGAGATCGAGGACGAAACCCTCGAGGACGCCGCCGGCCCGGAGGTCTTGGGCGAGACCGACGCCGAGGGCGACGAGGCCGACGACGGTCGCGAGGTTGGAGCCGAGCGTTCGGAGAAATCGGATGAGGGCGACGGCCAGCGCCGTCGCCGGCGCCGCCGGCGCAAGCGCGGCGGCGGTCGCTCCGAGGGCGGCGAGGCCGAGCGCGGCGCGGAGGCCGGTTCGGAGCAGGGCGACGGAGAACGCGAGGGGTCGGCCGACGACGAGGCGGAGGGCGAACTCGCAGAAACCGGAGACGCCGAAGCCGTGGAGGCGCCGGCCCGGGAGGCCGCGCCGGCCGAGGGCGACGAGGATGCCGGCGGACGCCGCCGGCGCCGCGGACGTCGGGGCGGCCGCGGCCGCGCCGAGGGCCGCGGCCGGGATGGTGGCGACGCCGTCGCGTCCGAGGGGGCCGCGTCCGACTTCGACGCGTCGCAGGAGGCAGGCGGCGACCCGGTCGCCGAACTGCAGCCGGAGCAGCCGGTGAGCGCTGAGGCCGTCGAGGCGGCGATCGCCGCGGCGACGCCTTCCGCCGAGACCGCGATCGACCTGCCGGTGTCGAGCCCCGCCGAGACATCTTCCCCCGACGCCCCGGCGCCGTCGCCGGTTGCGACCGAAGCGGCCCCCGAGCCCATGGTCGAGCCGGCGTCCCCGGCGCCCGCTCCGGTGCGCGCGCCGGAGCCGGTGGCGGTGGTGCTCAGCGAGCCGTCCGATCCCGACCGGCCGAAGCGTGCCGGCTGGTGGTCGCGCACCAAGGCCGCGCTGACTGGCGAATGAACCGGCGCAAGGCCGGCTGAAACGAAGCCGGCCGACTGAGACGAGGCCCTGGGTTCCAACGAACCCAGGGCCTCGCTTCGCCGGCGACGGCAATGAGGTCTCCGAGACATCGGGTGCGGCGCAAATGACGATCTCGACATCACCGACGGATTGAAATCGCTCTGTTTGTGTACAAACGTGTGCGGTATAAACTCCGTATTGACCTATTCCATTCCAGGTTGCAGTCCTGTCCCAAGGAACGCAATCGATGTTGAGCTTCTTCCGCAAAGCCAGGATTGAAACGCCGGCCCTCTCGGTTGTGGCTCCCGGCGGTCTCGACTGCACCGCCGAGGCGCCCGAGCAGGCCATCAAGCCCGTCTCCGTGCCGCCCGCCGACCCCGAAGCGCTGCGCCTGCCCGGCCGCCTGTCGGCCGCGGCTTCGTCGGCCGGAACCTCGATCGGCTGGCTCACCCACGATTCCGCACAGGTCGCCGACCAGGCCCGCCTGATCGCGGCCGCGAGCGAGGAACTCGCCGCCTCGACCAGCGAGATCGCCGCCCGGTCGCAGACCTCGGCCGAGACGGCCGAGCGGGCCCGCGAGGGCATCGCGATCTGCGCTGGCGACATGCGCCGGGCCGGCGAGCGGATGCAGGAGATCCAGGCCGGCACGTCGGAGATCGGCGGGCGCCTCGACGGATTCGCCGCGGCTGCGCGTCGGATCGAAGAGATGGCGACCGCGATCGCCTCGATCTCGGCTCAGACCAACCTGCTCGCGCTCAACGCCACCATCGAGGCGGCGCGCGCCGGCGAGGCGGGCCGAGGCTTCGCCGTGGTCGCCGGCGAGGTGAAGGCGCTGTCGGGCCAGACCGCCCGGGCGACCGACGAGATCCGCGCGCGGCTTTCCGCGCTTCAGACCGAGCTGTCGGCCATGCACGCGGCCGTCGGCCACAGCCGGGCCGCGGTGGCGGCCGGCTCCGAGGTGATGGACCGCGCCAACGCCCGCGTCGAGGCCGAGAGCGCCGCGGTCGCCGAGGCGGCTTCCGAGATGCGGGCCCTGGCCGAGGTGATGGAGCAGCAGATCGCCGCCACCGGCGAGATCGCCTCCAACGTCGGCCGCATCGCCGCCGGCACAGAGAAGTCGCGCGGTGAGATCAAGGACGCGATCGGCGAGCTCGAGGCGCTCGAAGCGATGAGCCGCACCCTGCTCGACCGCTTGGACGGCGACCCCCTGGCCGTGGCCCTCGCCCGGCTGCCGGCCGACTGCGCCGCCTGGAAGCGCCGGCTCGCTTCGGTGCTGGTCGGCGTCGTGCCCCATACCGGCATGATGGCGATCGTCGCCGACCCGATCCTGCCCGCAAACGTCCGCGCCGGAGTCATCGCCGCCGCCGCCCAGGCGGCAGCGCTTTGCGCCGGCGTGAAGGTTCAGGATTGGGACGCCGCGACCGTCGCGTTCCAGGCCTTCGACGCGGCGACCGCGACGACCCTCGCAGCTGCAGCGGCCGCCGACGCGGCCGTCCTGGCAGCCTGAACGTATCAGGCGCCGGGTCGGACGAGCCTGAGCGGCATCACGCCAGCCAAGTGCGCAGGCGCCGCACCGCCTCCCGGCACTCGGCTTCCGAGCCGGCGAAGGAGAACCGGACGTGGTGGTGGCCGGCCTCCCGGTCGAAGTCGAGGCCGGGGGTGGCCGCCACGCCGGCCTCGTCGAGCATCCGCCGGCAGAAGGCGGAGGCGTCGTTGGTGAGGTTCGCCACATCCGCGTAAAGGTAGAAGGCGCCGTCCACGGGATGCGTGCGCCCGAGGCCGATTCCGGGGAACGCATCGAGCAGGATCGCGCGGTTGCGGGCGTAGCCGTCGCGCACGGCGTCGAGCTCCTCGGTGGCATCGAAGGCCGCCAGCGCGCCGACCTGCGAGAGGTAGGGCGCCGAGATGTAGAGGTGCTGCGCCAGCCGCTCGATCGGGCGCACGAGGGCGTCGGGCACCACCATCCAGCCGACCCGCCAGCCGGTCATGCAATGGTACTTCGAGAACGAGTTGATGACGATCGCATCCGAGTCGAACCGGAGCGCGGTCGTCGTCGGCACGCCGTAGCCGAGGCCGTGATAGATCTCGTCGGAGACGAAGGGTAGGCCGAGCGCCCGCGCCGCCGCGCAGAGTTCGGCGAGCGCCGCCTCACCGATCACCGTGCCGGAGGGGTTGGCCGGGCTCATCACCAGCACGCCGGACAGGGCATGTGCCGCATGCGTCGCCTGAAGCAGCGCGGCGGTCGGGGCGTAGCGGTCGGCGGCGCTCAGGCGCATCGGCACCGGCACCAGGTCGAGGGCCGAGAGGATGTTGTGATAGGCCGGATAGCCCGGCTGCGGCACGCCGACCCGGGCGCCGGCGTCGAACAGGCTCAGGAAGGCCAGGATGAAGCCGGCGGACGAACCGGTGGTCACCACCACACGCTCCGGCGGCACCGCGACCCCGTGGCGTTCGCGGTAATCCTGCGCGATGCGCTCGCGCAGGGCCGGCAGCCCCAGGGCCTCGGTGTAGGGCACGCGGCCGCCTTCCAGCGCCCGCTGCGCGGCGGCGATCACCGCCCGAGGCGCCGGCGCCGAGGGCTGGCCGACCTCCATCCGCACCACGTCCTCCCCGGCCCGCGCCTTTGTGGCGGCGGCGACCATCACGTCCATGGCGAGGAAGGGCGCGACGGCGGCGGCACGGCGGGAGATCGGGATCATCCGACGCTTATACGCGGGCCGCGGCCGCCGGTCAGCCCTCGAACGGCCCGCAGGACCTGTCGCCGTGGCGCTACGCCTTGAAGCGTTCGCGGAGCACGGCGTTGGCCCGCGCCTGCCAGCCCTGCCCGCTAGCGCGCATCGCCGCGATCACGTCGCCGTCGAGGCGCAACGTCACCTGCCGCTTCGGAGCCTCGGATTTCGGACGCCCACGCCCGCGGCGCGCGATGTCGTGGCCCGAGCCGGGCACTGCGCGCGCCATCATGGCGTCGGTAATCTCGGGAATCTCGTCATACTCGCTCGCCTGGATCACGTGGGCATCGAGCCGCGCAAGGTCCGTTTGCCCGATGCCGTCAGCGGAGGGCGGGACCATATTTCTTTTGCTCACGGTCATTGGCCTTCCTCATCGAAAAGACATGCTCGTCGTCGCCACGCAGGGTCCAGCCGACCACGACCATCCGGCTCGCGAGCGTCCCGATCGTGATGATGCGCGTCGCGCCATAATCCTGGCGATCGTCTTCGAAGCTGACGCAGGAGCCGGCGAGGACGGTCGCGGCAGCTGCGAAATCGAGGGCTCGCTCACGGAGCGTCCAATCTCGCTTCGCGGGATCGAAGGTGATCGCCATAATATTTGTAGCGCCATCAAATGCGGCCGGCGATGACGAAACGGCGCGCCGACGATTCGGGAGCATCGCCCGGATCGCCCAACATCCTCAATGCCCAACGAACCCCGCCGCCATGTTCACGGCGAGGGCCAGCACGCCGGTGTTAAACAGGTAGGCGTAGACCGTCTGCACCGTCGCGATGCGGCGCATGCGCTTGCTGGTGATGTTGGTGTCCGAGGTCGCCGCCGCCGCGCCGATGGTGACGGTGAAGTACAGGAAGTCCCAGAAGTCCGGGTCCTCGTCGCCGTGGAAGTCGAGGCCGCCGCGGCGTTCGCCCGGCGCGTCGTCGCCGTAGTAGACGTGGGCGTAGTGGACCGAGAAGACGAGCTGCACGAAGGACCAGGTGCACAGCACCGTCGCGCCGGCGAGCGTCAGGTCGAAGACCTTGCCCGCCCCGCTCGCCTTGCCGCCGAGCACCAACACGCCGACCGCGGCGAAGCTCGCCGCGGCCGCGAGCAGGGTGAACACGGTGACCAGGGCCGCGCTGTCGTCGAGGCGCGAGGCCTGCAGGCGCAGGGCGTCACGGGACTGCCCGGTCGATTGGCGGACGATCAGAACGGCGTAGGCCACGATCCCGGCGCACCAGCCTGCGAGCAGGCGCGTGACGAGGTCCGGCCCCGGGACCAGCAGCGCGCAGGCGGCCATGATGCCGAAGGCCGCGAGCAGGCGCGGGCGGAGCCGGAAGGCCCGGAGGGGATCGATCATCGACGTGACGCCTCGCAGGAGAAATGACGCATCGTGCAAAACCGGATTCGATCCGGGGATTTGACCCGCCGCCGTGAAAACGCCTAACCCGATCGATACCGGATCGACCATGCCCCGGCTCGGCCTGCCCGCCGCGCCCGCCCAGCGAGGACGTATGCTTCTCCCCCGTTTGCTCTCGGCCTCCTGCCTCGCGGCGATGCTGTCC